>QLUP01000191.1 GCA_018725485.1 Candidatus Lithacetigena glycinireducens
ATAACTCTTGCCAGAAAAACTAATTCCAAAAACAACACCACCAAAGCAGTAGAGTAAAGAGGTATAGCTTCTGTTATCCAGAGAATGGCTCCAATTACCAGTATTCCGAGGGTTATCCTGCCTCCTAGGGGTAAGTCAGGAATAGGTAAAAGATACACCACATATCCCAGTATAGCCGATAACATAATGGTAATTAATTTTTTATAATTTTTAAAAAACACCAGCAAAACCTCCTGCTTCATAACCACAATATTTTTTTACTATTCTTTCAAGAAAGAAGGCAACTCTTCTTTAATTAATTCAATAAATTTTAACAAATCCATAACCCCTAAATCACCCTTTCTTCTTTCTCTTACTGCTATAAGGTTAGCTTCCTGCTCTCGTTTGCCCAGGATTAGCATATAGGGAACCTGCTCGTGTTGAGCGGTTTTTATTTTAGCTGAAAGGGCTTCATCCCGGTTATCAATTTCTACCCTAATTTTATTCTTCTTTAATTCCCTGGATATTTTTTCTGCGTATTCACTAATTTCCGGCTTAACCGGAAGAATTTTTACCTGCACCGGGGAAAGCCAGAGGGGGAAAGCGCCGCTATAATGCTCAATCAAGGTACCAAAGAATCTTTCAAGACTTCCAAGGATTGTCCGGTGAACCATAACCGGTTCGTATTCTTTTCCATCAGACCCCATATAGGTGATGTTAAACCTTTGGGGAAGATTGAAATCTACCTGAATGGTAGTGCATTGCCAGAGTCTTCCTATGGCGTCTTTGATTTTTATATCTATGGCCGGACCGTAGAATTTAGCTTCACCCTCCATAACCTTATAGTTCAAACCTAATTCCTGCATTGATTGTTCTATGGCAATTCCAGCCATTTCCCAGGCTTCTTCTTCACCCACATATTTGGATTTATTATCTAAATCACGCACGCTAAATTCTATAGAATATTCATGGAAACCGAAAGTTTCCAGCATATATTGTGCCAGTTCAATGGTGTTTTTTATCTCGTCTTTTAATTGGTCGGGACGGCAAAAGATATGAGCATCATCCTGGGTAAAGCCTCTGACCCGAAGAAGACCATGGAGAACCCCGGACCTTTCATTACGATATACGGTACCTATCTCTGCCCAGCGAAGGGGTAAATCTTTATAGCTCCTGGTTTTATTTTTATAAGCCACCATGGCAAACGGGCAGTTCATCGGTTTAATCAGGTATTTTTGTTCATCCACTTCCATAGGCGAGTACATATATTCACTGTAAAAAGAAAGATGACCACTGGTTTGCCAGAGTTGCTCCCTTCCTATATGGGGACTAAACACAAAATCATACCCTCTTTTAATGTGCTCGTCCCTCCAGAAGTCTTCAATAATCTTCCTGACCATAGCTCCTTTGGGATGCCATAAAACCAGTCCTGCTCCTATTTCGTCTTCAATGCTGAAAAGTTCAAGTTCTTTACCTAACTTACGGTGGTCTCGTTTCAGGACTTCTTCTCTCTGCTTTAAGAAGCTATCCAGTTCCTCTCGGGTAAAAAAAGCGACCCCATAGATTCTCTGGAGCATGGGTCTTTTCTCATCACCCTTAAAATAGGCTCCGGCTATACTCATTAATTGATAAGACCCGCTCTTCCCGGTGGAAGGCATATGGGGTCCACGACAAAGGTCAACATACTCTCCCTGCCGATACAGGGTTACCCAGTCATCTTCAATTTCCGATATAAGTTCTATCTTATAATTTTGACCCAGAGAAGCGAAAAGATTCATTGCCTCTTCTTTGGAAACCTTTTCAGCGACTATCGGTAAATCTTCTTTAAAAATCTTATCCATCTCCTGGCTAATAATCTGTAAATCTTCGGGAGTAAGAGGGCGGGGTAAATGAAAATCGTAATAGAAACCATCTTCAATGGCTGGACCGATAGCATACTGGCTGTCGGGAAATAACCTTCTTACTGCTTGAGCCATAATGTGTGACACGGTGTGTCTTAGGGGTTCCAGGGCTTCCTTACCAGCATATACGAGGGTAACGGCATCACCATCGGCTGGTCTGGCTGACAAATCTTTTAATTCGCCGTTTATAAGGGATAAAAGAGCATCTGGAAGTATCTCTTTACCATAGGTAGAGTAGATATCAAAAACGCTTAAGTTGTTGTCTACTTCTACAACTTTGTTTAAATCAAGAAGTTTTACATTCATAATAAACCTCCTTTAAAAAATAAAAAAACTCTTCATCTTATGAGGACGAGAGTTTATCCCGCGGTTCCACCTCTGTTGGTTCTATTATATAGAACCCTCTTGTATTCTCCTTTTTTTGTGAGGAGAGGCACGGTCTTTGCGAGAGTTTACCTCTTTCTCAGACCACCCTCAGGGATGGTGTTCCCTCTGTCATCCTGCAGGAGACTTTCAGCCGCGATCTCCATTCTCTTTCCAGGTGGGTACAGGGTACTGTTCCCTTCTACGGGTCGTTATATGGTGGGCAGTGATGGAATCGAACCATCGACCTCTACCGTGTCAAAGTAGCGTTCTACCACTAAACTAACCGCCCATTGCCCAAAGTATACACTAATTCGGAAATTTGTGTCAACTTATACCACTTGGGTCATTGCG
>QLUP01000192.1 GCA_018725485.1 Candidatus Lithacetigena glycinireducens
TCAGGGTCATTAGCTCAGTTGGTAGAGCAGCTGACTCTTAATCAGCGAGCCGCAGGTTCGAGTCCTGCATGACCCACCATTAAAAAACAAGGGGTTACGCATTTATGGCTAACTCCTTTTTTATTGGATTGTATAGTTTTTGTATAGTTGGTTTCTCATTCAATGCACTATCCAATAAATCAACTGCCTTAGCCATGTGTGAGGGTGCAAGGTGAGAGTATCTTAGGGTCATTGTTAAGCTTTTGTGTCCTAATAACCTTGATACTGTGGTAATGTCTACACCTGCCATTATTAAATGACTTGCAAAGGTATGTCTCAGGTCATGGAATTTGAAATCCTTAATCCCTGCCTTTCTTAATGCAGTGTGGAAGCTCCTTTTGATATCCTGATAAGGCTTACCAGTAGCAGAATCATAGAACACATAAGGGACATCCAGACGCCTGATAAGGCTTTTGTCTAAGAAAAGTGCCTTTAAGGCTCTGTTAATGGGCATCTCTCTCCTTTCTCCGTTCTTTGTCATGTCTAACAGGATAAAACCATGTTTCAAATCCACATTATCCCATTTAAGAGAAAGTATCTCACCTTTTCTCATGCCTGTGTTGAGTGCTGTTATAACTATAGGCTTAAGGTGATTATCACACGCATTAATTAAGGCTTGGCATTCCTCTTTAGAAAGATACCTTAAACGCCTGTTATTCTCAGGTAATAGCTTAACCTTTCTGATACGCTTTAAGGTCTCTTCTTCAACCAAGCTCCAGTCAACTGCCTTGTTCAGCATATGTTTTAGTGTGGCTATATGCCTGTTGATAGTAGCAGGTTTATTGCCTTTATTCAGTTTTTCTGTCTGGTATTGCTCAACCAACATGGTGTTAAATCTTCTCAAGGGTATATTTCCAAAGGCTTCTGTTAATTGTTTTACAAAACCATGCTTACTTCTAAAGCTCCTCTGTCTTTCAGTCCATTTAAGGTACTCTGCCACAAGCTCATTAAAGATATGGTTTCCAATCTTCTTAAGTGGTTCTGGTTGTTTGCCTTCTTTGATAGTCTGTCTTCTCTGGATAAGCAAGGCTTCTGCAACTTTAAACTTATCACTGCATGAAGACTCAAAAATAATTCTACCGTCAAGCCCGGCATAGCGTATCCAGTAGATATTGCCACGCTTATAAATTCCTTTTGCCATGTTTCATGACCTCCTTTCCTTTTTCTTTGCTTAATCGTTCCTCTACACAGTCCAATAAAAGCCTCAATGTGTTGCTTGGTTCTCTCACCCCCTTTTCAAGAAGGTAAACATAATTTTCAGTTACCCCTAAAAGCTCTGACAATGCCCTTTGAGATAACCTGTTTACCTTTCTTAATACCTTAATATCTTTTGGTGTCCAAACTTTCATATCAGAAATTATACTTGACTATGTTAGGCTTTGTCAAGTATACAATTTACTATACAGTTACTAAAAAGCATTTGAAATTATAGGAGATTTTTTATAAATAAACTGATATACAATCTCTTGTGGTAATGTTAGCTCTGCCTTCACTTAATCCCTCTTAACTTCAATATCTGAAATATACAGTAATTGATACAGTCCAATAGTTCTTGCTCTGCCTCATAGATAAAGTCCCTCTTATCTGTGGTAAGCTCAAGGTCTCCATAGTTAAACCTGCCTTTATCATATTTGCTTAAGGCTTCCTTAATTATATTCTCAATGTCCTGTGGTTCAAGTTCTGTTCTCATACCTCACCTGTCAATATTCCTCAAAGCATGGGGGAGGGGTCTTTTGAGTGAAAGGCAATACTCACTATAGCCCTTCCTAAACTAATCTGGTTTTCCCACAAGGTTAATTCCTTCTCCTTATCATAATGGCTGTGTCTGGAATAGGCATTGTTTTTCCTGTTACTGGGTCTTGAGAAACTCCTTTTGAAGGGATAAATATAATTTCCTCATACTCTTCCTCTTTCTCTTTATAGGTTCCGTCCAACTTAAAACTCATATCTAACGCTTTCAGAGAGATAAATCCATCAGGACTATCCACGTGTTGTTTTAACCGTCTTATGCGATACCGCTTTGTTAAACCTTCCTCATGCATTAAGTCCTCTACAGCCTCTCTTATTTGTGGATGCTTCATTAAATTACTCCCGATGACTTTGGCAGATTCCCTGCTTGTAACCTCATAACTCTTAAGTGCTGCATTAGTCGCAGTCTCACCCTTAGCAACCTCTATGGCAAACTTCTTTTGTGGTTCTGTCAAAGCCTCAAAGCTTTCAGGTAAGGGGGGTGGACAGAGATGCCTTAGCCTCTTGTGGATAGCTACGTTTGAGACACCTAAACGCTCTGCTATTTGCTTCTGGTTTAAGCCTTGTTTATGAAGTTCAAGGAGGAGGTTGTCGTCTATTTTTTTCTGTTGCATGTATTAACTCCTTTCACATAATTAAATATGGTTAAAATCTTGAACATGGTTAATTTTATTCACACCCTCAAGGTAGAGGGTTTTAACCTTCTCCATTGCCTCGTTAAAGCCTTGTTATTGTTATCTGTATCATTTGTATCAATGTGTATCATTTCAGTTGATACAGGTTTAAATTTAGAATTATCAAAGGCTTCT
>QLUP01000193.1 GCA_018725485.1 Candidatus Lithacetigena glycinireducens
ACTTTTAAGTGTGGAATAAATTGGGATGGTCTTCATAAATTAATTGGGTAGGATCTTCCATCCTGTCCACAAATAGGATGCCATCTAAGTGGTCTATTTCGTGCTGAACCACCCTGGCAGTCAATCCTTTTAAATCCATGATTAAGAGTTCTCCTTTTTCATTCAGGGCTTTAATTTTTACTTCCTGGTACCTTTTAACCCTTCCGTAAAGCCTGGGAAGGCATAAGCAACCTTCATAGTCCTCCACTTCTCCATTGGCGCTAACTATTTGAGGGTTAATCAGCGGGACGATTTTCTCAGATTTTGTGTCCTGGAATAGAACAATGACTACCCTTAGGTTTACTCCCACCTGGGGGGCAGCCAGACCAACTCCTTTAATGGGTGAGGCTTTCAGAGTATCAATCATATCTTTAATTAAAATATGAATTTCAGGAGTTATGCTGTTAACTTCCTTACTTACTGTTCTTAAAACTGGGTTTCCTGATCTAATTATTTCTCTAACCATTTCACCAGGTCATTAATCCAGAAGGATTAGGTATAATCTTTACCCTGTCTCGTACAGATTTAAGTATATCAAAAAGCCTTAAACTTTCAGCTATTTTTATATCTCCTCTGAGAAAAACCACCCCCTTGTGCTTTCCTTCTCTCTTTATATTGAACGAATAGGTGTTGATAGTTTGCTTAAACTCCCTATCAATCCAGCTTTTAATTAAATTTCCTTCCTTTTTAACAGTTTCTTTATCTGCCCCCGTAAGTGTCAGCATAATCAGCCTGGTGTAAGGTGGGTAGTCAAAATTCCTGTATTTTTCCAGGATTATTCTGGGCCAGTCTCTGGCTGTTTCTTGAACCTCCTGGGCATCTCGGTAGGTTAAAAAATGAATTGGCTGCCCACTCCAGCTGTATAGAAGAAAAATGTTTCTATACACAACTTCCTCTCCCTGGTAGTCGGGAAGGTTAAGGTTTAAATCGGGGTTACCGTAAACACAAAAGTCAGGTTTATAATCGTAAAGAAAAGAAAAAACTGCCTCTGTTCCTACTACTAATAAGGGTCGGGTATCTCGGAGTTTATTTAAAATTTCCCTCCTGCCAATTTCATTAAGGGAGTCAGCATCAATCCTGAGGGTATCAACCTGAAAGAGGCTCTTAAGTTCTTCAGATATTCTCTGGGTTCCAACCCCCAATAAAACCATATCACCCTCAAAACAGTTAGGACATTTCTCCTTTATGGTAGTGGAAAATTCGCAGGTATGGCAGTGGAGCCGACCGGTTTTAAGATGATAAACCAGGTTAATCTGACAGTTTGGACATTTTGCCTGATAACTGCATTTACGACAGAGATAAACTGTATAAAAGCCTCTTCTATTTTGAAAATATAGTACACTTCTGCTATTATTAAGCGTTTCTTTTATTTTTTTAAGGGTATCTTCAGGGTAATAAGAATCCCTATCTCTTTGGGGAATGATAAAAGGTGGGTTAAGGGGGTCCTTGGTGGTATTAAAATACTGGTATTGCTCGGTAGTCTGTAAATATAACAGGAGTGGGGTTTTAACCGAGGAAGTTACTATTGCCGAGCTTAAATTATTAGCCCTTATAAACTCCAGGCAATCTTTTGTGTCCATACGAGGAGAAGTGAAAGTTTTAAAGTTCCCGCTGTCAATTTCATCAAAAACTACTAACTGCAGATTTTTATAAGGAAGAAATAAAGACCTTAGTCCTCCGACGATGATTTTTTTTGCTCCCAACCTGATTTCTTCCCAATCTTTTAACCTCTGGTCAAGGTTTTTATACTCCGACCAGTGAAGAGGTCTCCTACCGGTTTCTGTAAATAACCTTCTTTTCCAGTAATAGGTGTGATACAAGCGTGAAGATAAAAATAACACCTGTCCACCCTGTTGAATTGCTTTTCTAATTTTATCCAATACCATCTCTTCGCGGTCTGCAGGAGTTCCTTCAATTATCAGGTATTCTGGCTCGGGTTTAGGCAGGGTTATTTTTTCCAGGGAGATTTCCTTGAGGAAAAGTTTTCCAGATGTTAAAAGTTTTTGGGTATCCTCAGGCAAAGTAGGACTTCCCAACCTGGAAAAAGGGTTGGGATAGGGTATGGCCACCTGGTTTTCCGCATCTAAATAATAATGAAAAACCTTCGCTTTCTGGAAAATTGTTTTACGGTAAGTGTATTTAAGAGGGTATATTCTAATTAACCCCTTTTTACTCAGCGCTATCAAAGTGGCAGAAGCTCGGGCTTTGAACCTTCTTTTTAAAGTTTCAACGGTAGTTTCCGGGTGTTTAATAAGATATTCCAGTACATCTCCTTGAACAAAAGCCCCTTTTTCTCTGAGTTTTGTAAGGGTCTCTGTGGCTGATTCCAGGGTTAACCGTAGTTTAACCATCTCCACCCCCTTTCCATAAAGGGGATGGGGTAAGGCAAATCTAAGCGCTTGAAAAAAGGTAGTTAAATAAAACGAAGAAGACCAGATAAGCAACTGGAGAAGAATAGGGGTAACCAGGGGTTCTTCGTCTATTACCTCCAGGATAGGCTTGAGTTCAGAGGAAAAATCTTCCTCACTGGCAGTTCCCAGAACCA
>QLUP01000194.1 GCA_018725485.1 Candidatus Lithacetigena glycinireducens
GCAGATTAAGAAGAGTGTAGCCAGAGAAGTGGCTCAGAGATATCAGAAGGCTCGGAAGAAAGAGAGAGGCAGGATTCTGGACGAGTTTGTGGCCCTGAGCGGTTACTGTAGAACCTATGCCTCCTGGCTCCTGAGGAACTGTGGCAGGAAGATAGTACTCTCTGGGAGGGAAGGGAGAAGGGTCATCCTGGTGGGTGAGCTTATTAAGGGCATAAAGAGAAGGAAAGAGAAGGTCTATGATGAGGAGGTGTTAAAGGCCTTAAAAAAGATATGGTTCATTATGAACTTCTCCTGTGGGAAGAGACTATCTCCCACCCTTTCCTGGCTGATACCTAAACTAGAAAGCCATGGAGAGCTTAAGCTCCAGGAAGAGGTGAGGGAGAAGCTCTTTAAGATCTCTGCCTCCACCATAGATAGACTATTAAGGCCTGAAAGGAAGAAGCTGGAGCTGAAATCCAGAGCCAGGACTAAACCTGGTACCCTGCTCAAGCACCAGATACCGATAAGGACCTTCTCGGAGTGGGATGATAAGCGTCCAGGCTTTTTAGAGATGGATCTGGTATATCATAAATATGCCTTTCTCCATTCTTCCTAAGGAATTTAGATCACTTTAATCCTGACGTAGTTTGTACGGAGTTTGATGGGCTCCCCCTTAGTTGAGAGCTCCAGGTAACTTGGATGAAAATCCGCAATGGCGACTATTTTATAATTCCCCCTCTTACTAAAAGTCAGTTCATATCTTGATTTTAGCTCGTGACCGGCCATATAGTAAAAGTAAGATTCTCCAGGTTGGATAGTATGAACGATTAAGATGTCAAGGTGAAAAAGTGGGTATACTCGGAGGTGCTTTCCAGTAGCAGCATTATAAATCTCAAGAGTGAAAAGAGGGTAGCTGTGGCTTATAGTGATGGGTTCTTTCCCTATGTTCACTAAACAGGCTTTGAAGAGGAAGTTTTCATTGATCCCCCCCTCTGATTTATCTACCTCTAAGATAGCTTTAAGGCCCAATTGATTTCCCGTCTGAGGTTGAATCACTAAATGAGTAGCCAACCAGCCTAAAGATAATAAGGTGATGCCTAATATAACAAGCACTAAAACCTTGTATTTCAATAGCGTACCAGACAATAAGCTCCCTCGTTTTACCAGTCTATAAAACGTTTCTTACTTATTTCATCACAGAAATGCCCAGATCTCTCTCGACACCCTCGATTGGGCTATAGACAGTCTCATCTGGATCTCGCACACCGTTCCCGTTGAAATCCCACCATCCCCAATGAACGCCTAAGACGACTACATCCTTAGGATAGTCTGGTTTAACGATACGGACAATCTGATAAGTAGGTCCCCCACTATCGCCACCAGCGCTTATGTAATTGGCTCTGACTTGGTTAAACAGGAGCATGTCATGTCTCTGTACATTTACACCAATCAAGGTTATTCTTCCACTGGTGCCACACGACGTACGACCTTGCATGTGCACGGGATCGTTGACGCGAGTTTTACTGGATGGTCTTGACCCAACCACATAATCATAGCCAGTGGTGGAAATCCCACAGTATATCCACCCTCTGACATTATCGTAAGGAACCCAAGCAGAATCGCTAAATCTGGGACCTGGTGGATTCGCCCCTATCCGACCAATGAGATTATCAGCTGCTCTAATTGGCTGATAGACCTCCGTGTTTACACCTCCAGCGTGTCCGGTCATAACGAAACCTTTAGGGACGCCCCGCAATGCGGCGAAACCAAGTGTACTTAGGCCCACGGTCTCTACTTGTATCCCCCAAAAACAGGTCGATAGCGATTTAGTTTGGAATCCAGACCTCCTGGACCTGCCCTGACTAATTCTATGGGAGTGTCCTCCCCCACAACTTGCCTGACTATCTTTTGATATTCTGGCTTAAGATCGCTGATGTCTAGACCGACAACTAACTTATTCTTGACATCGCAAGCATCAACGAATGATAGAGGTACCGCCTTGGTCTTTAGATGCCATTCAGTCAGTTTATCTTTGGCCTCTTCAAGCTGCTTTAAGGGGTAGTTAGCTTCATAGAACACTACCCTTACATTTCGAAATGGTCCCATTATCCTCAAGATTAGCTCCCTCTGGTTTTCGGAAACTTGCTTTGCTAAACATATGAACATGATGCCCTTATCCGGAAGATTGAAACCTCCAGCGTAACAAATGCCAGCATCCTCAAGTAGTTTAGAATTATGGAGAAATCTGCGCCAGTGTTCATTCATTTCGTTTTGAACTTCAATACAACCAGAGGTTGGCCAAATGTTTCTATTCATTGTAACTTCGTTGTGGTAAATGAGGACAGCTTCGTCTAAACTAATTACGCTATTATGTTTAAGAGATATTACATCATACCCTCTAATTCCGGCAACCTGCCATCCAGAAACTACACCTATTAAAAGGCTGCCAAGAAGGAGCAAACTTAATGTTAATACCAATGCCTTTAACGCTAATACTCTTCCTGTTTCTTTAAACCCTGAAACCTTCAGAACTTTCCTGATTATGACCATCTTTTACTCTACCTCCCTAACAATCTATTGTACCAAATTATTA
>QLUP01000195.1 GCA_018725485.1 Candidatus Lithacetigena glycinireducens
GGTGGAGGAAAAGTAATGAAATTAGATAATATTAATTGGCAACAATTATGGGAGGAACACTGTAGCATTAGAGCCATTGCCAGAATAACGGGTAAGTGTAGAACAACAGTAAGAAAAAAATTAGTTACGCTGGGGTTGTATTGTGAGAAAAGCAGTTTGAATCCTAAGTGGTGTCAGTTAATAGATATGATTGATAGTATAGCGCCTAAAGGGGGAAAACCCCTCTATCTTATAGGTGATTGGATGATTACTTCTGACTATCATATACCTGCTATACATGTAGGTTGGTATGAGACAATGTTAGAAGTAGCAGGGAAATATAACATCAAGAATATAATCATTGCTGGAGACCTTATCAACTTTGATTTAATCAGTTATTATTGGAAAGAAAAACCCGATATAAGAACAGCTACCATAGCAGAGGAAGTGGCTGTAACTAAGAAGATATTACGAGATTTGGAAACCAGATTTAACCAGATAGTTTGGTTGGAAGGCAACCACGAAAAAAGATTTTATGACGCTATGCAAAGAGGTGTGAGTGTAGAAAACCTACTATCTTTATTAGAGTGCCTACAAACAAAATATCTTCCAACCTCATTATCGTATTGTTATCTCGATGACATAAGAATAACCCATCCGAAAAGTTATAGACAAACCAAGTTGTCAGTGGCTAATGTATTAGCATCTAAATACCGTTGCTCCGTGTTACAGGCTCACGGACATTTCTTTGCGTTAGGATACTCTCAAGGTGGGTATATTATCGGCGACACAGGAGGCTTAATGGATATTGATAGGATTACTTATATGCAGGAAGCAGATTCTACCCATCCGCTTTGGAATAATGGCTTCTTTGTATACAAGGATAAAAAGATAATACCGTATGGGGTGGGGATAGGGTTATGATAGAAAACTATCTGAATAAAATTATAGAGGGCGATGCTTTGGAAGTTATGAAGGATATACCTGGCAATTCAATAGATATGATAATTACTTCTCCACCTTACAACGTAGGTATGCCTTATGGCACTGATGACAGGAAAAATTATCTTGATTATCTTGATTATATGAAGGGAGTTCTAACAGAATGTTATAGAGTTCTAATTACTGGAGGAAGGATAGCTATAAACTTACCCGGTTCAATATTACAGAGTAGTAGTAGCAAGATAGCTTATCTTTCGTTAGATTATGTTTTAATAATGAGAGGAATAGGCTTTTTAGACAGAGAATGGATAAGTTGGCTGAAAATGCCTAAAGGGGAAATACCTGAGAAATCAACAGCTTGGGGAAGCTGGCAAAGTCCGAGCTGTCCTTATTTAAGGGATGCTTCAGAATTCATTATCATTATGGATAAGGAAAGTCATAAAAAACCCGGTGATAAAAACAAGATAGATATTACCGTAAAAGAGTTTTTGCAATTCACCTCTAATGTTTGGTATATGCCACCGGAAAAGAACCGCTGGCATCCTGCTCCCTTTCCTGAAGAGTTACCTTATCGTTTGATAAAATTATACACTTATCAGGGGGACATTATCCTTGACCCTTTTGTTGGTTGGGGGACTACCTGTGTAGTTGCTAAAAGATTAAAGAGGAATTATATCGGAATAGATAATAACCCAGAGTATTGTAGGATGGCGACCATTAAAATAGCCAACGAAACGAGTTTATTTGAAAAAGATTAGATGACTAAAAAAAATATTACTTTTCTCGACCTAATGGGAAATGAAGAAGGAAGTCAAAGGAAAATGATAGAACTAAATAAGATTTATAATGAGGATTGCCTACAAACCTTAAAAAGAATACCCAATAATTTTATAGACTGTATTATTACTTCCCCTCCTTACTGGGGGTTAAGAAATTATGGTAAGGATACTGTAATTATTTGGGATGGGGATAAAAATTGTGAACACACCTGGAAGTATAATAGTTTCTGTCAAAAATGTGGGGCCTGGGAAGGGCAATTAGGATTAGAACCTACCCTTGAACTTTACTTAAATCATATGCTCCAGATAACTAAAGAATTGTTTAGGGTATTAAAACCAACTGGAACTTTTTGGTTTAATATGGGAACATCTTATAGTGATGGAAAGACAAAAGAAATTCCCAGTAAGTGTGATACAATGCAAAACTACCGATTAGTCCAGCGAATGATTAATGAGCAGGGTTGGATATTAAGGAATACAGTAATCTGGCATAAATTAAATGTTACACCTTCTTCAGTAAAAGATAGATTTACCATAGATTACGAACCTATCTTTTTCTTCGTAAAGTCTAATAATGTTCAATACTGGATTAACGAGAAGACAGGGCAGTCAACCTGGAAAAAGCCAAAAGGGATTAATGGAGTAGAAGGGATAGATTGGGATTGGCGAGAAGTGGGAAAATATGATTGGGAAGAAGGGGAGAAGATTGGTTATGAGACGGGTTCAGTAGATGCTCATAGAGCCTCCCTGAGAGGAGGTTTGCATAGATTTAATATAAGGGTAAGAGATAGCCATAAAGATAAATACCTACAAGGAGCCAGCCCAGAAGAGATAGCCAGAAAATATGGATATGACCCCGAGGAAATATG
>QLUP01000196.1 GCA_018725485.1 Candidatus Lithacetigena glycinireducens
TGTAAACATAGAGGTTTTACTTGAATAATCAAAGATGTAACTTAAAGTATTATGCTATTCCCCATCGAAAACAATCAACCTCTGGGGTTTGTCCTTTTAGATTTACTACCTACCAAGTGAAGCCAGCCTGGTTGTCATTTATGACTAAAACAAGTTTATAATGATATAAAGTTAAAATGGAAAACATTTTTGACCAACAACTTAAAGAGTTAATAATAAAAGAAGCGCCTTTAGCAGATAGGATGCGTCCGCTTGATTTTGCTGAATTTGTAGGACAGGAGGAAATCATCTCCCCGGATAAACCCCTTAGAAAATCTATTGAAAAAGACACCCTATACTCAGTTATTCTCTGGGGACCACCTGGTTCTGGTAAAACTACCCTGGCTAACATTATTGCTAATAAAACTAAATCCTATTTCCAGCCTTTCTCTCCTATAACCAGTGGGGTGGCTGAGTTAAGGGAGATAATTAAAATTGCCCGGGATAGACGAAGACTTAAAAAACAAAAAACTATACTTTTCGTTGATGAAATACATCACTTCAATAAATCCCAACAGAATGTTTTCCTGCCTTTTATTGAGAACGGTACCATTCTTTTAGTAGGAGCTACCACGGAAAACCCCTCTTTTGAATTAATACCTCCGCTTCTTTCTCGCTCCCTGGTTTTAGTTTTGAACCCCCTGAAGAATGAGGAAGTGGAGAAAATAATATTGAATGCTATCAAAGACCGGGAAAGGGGGTTTGGCAACCTGAAAATCCGTATTAACCGGGGAACAATTAAAGCTCTTGTCAGCTACGCTAATGGTGATGCCCGACTCGGGTTAAATGCCCTGGAACTGGTTGTTTTACACACAGCTCCTGATGATAATAATATTATTCAGATTAACGAGCAGGTTCTTAAGGAGGCTCTTCAGAAAAAAATCCTCAGATACGATAAGAAAGGTGAAGAACATTACAACATAATATCTGCTTTCATTAAATCCATGAGAGATTCCCACCAAGATGCTGCTTTATACTGGTTAGCCCGCATGCTGGATGCTGGAGAAAACCCCCGCTTCATTGCTCGCCGGATGTTGATATTTGCTTCGGAAGATATAGGAAACGCTGACCCTATGGCGCTGTTAATTGCTCAGGCAGTAGCTTACGCGGTGGAACAGGTAGGTATGCCTGAAGCCCAGTTAAACCTTGCCCAGGGAACTATCTACTTAGCTCAAGCACCCAAAGACAATAGTGTCCTGAGCGGGCTGGGTAAGGCTATGAGTGATGTTAAAGAGTATGGAAATTTACCGGTTCCCATGCACCTGAGAAATGCGGTAACTAAACTTTTACGTGAGATTGGCTACGGCAAGGGTTATATCTATCCTCATACAGATGATAACCGTTCTGGGCCACAAGATGACCTGCCTGTAGAACTTAAAAACCGAAAATACCTGGAAGAAGTTCCCAGTCAATTTAAGGAGGAACAGGTAGAAGATTAATGGATATTCTATCAATTAAAAACCTTTCGGTAGATTTTTACACTGAAGAAGGTACACAACTTAAAATACTTCAAGACATAAATTTAAATATTGAAAAAGGTAAAACCCACGCCTTAATGGGAGAATCCGGTTCTGGTAAATCTGTATTAGCACTGGCAGCAATGAGACTTCTACCTCCTATAAAAAACTATAGTAACCCCTCTAAGGAAGTAATACAGGAAATACTTACCGATGAAATTGGATTACCAAAAGATATTTTTAAAAAAGCGCGGGATAAAAGGAGGTCAATTTTATCCTCTTTATTCTCCAATAAAACCTTAACCCGGAAATATAACTACGATTGGGAAGTAAAAGGAGAGGTGTTTTTTCAGGATGTTGATTTATTTAAACTTACCGACGACGAGATTAATGAGATAAGAGGTAAGGAGATTTCTCTTATCTGGCAGCACCCTATAGAAGCTATGAATCCCTCTATGACCATAGGCAGGCAAACCGGAGAACCATTAGAAATTCATGAAGAGGTAAACCACCAGCGATTGAAGAACCTGGTGGTGGATTTTCTTGGCAAGGTAGATATCTATGACCCAAAAAAACGATACACCAACATTCCTAAAGAGTTCAGTAAGGGCGAAGGGCAACGCATCATGATTGCTATGGCTTTAATAACTAACCCTTCCCTGCTCATAGCTGATGAGCCTTTGGCATCGTTAGATGCTACGGTTCAGAGGCGGGTTATGGAACTTCTGAAAGTTCTAATAAAAGAATTCAACCTCTCTCTTCTACTTATTACCCACAATCTGGGAGTAATTGCGGAAATGGCTGATATAGTTTCTGTTTTATATGCTGGAAGAATTGTGGAAACCGGCACAGTCAAAGATGTATATAAAAAGCCTCTTCACCCCTATACTCGTGGGCTGATGTCCGCTGTCCCTTGGTTAGACACTAGGGAAAAACTTAAACCCATACCCGGTGAACTGCCTGACCCCTTAACACCGGTAGCGGGCTGTGCCTTTCAGCCGAGATGCAGTTTAGTTCAGGAAAAATGCTATAGCCAGATACCCAGTTTAAAAGAGTTTGATAATAA
>QLUP01000197.1 GCA_018725485.1 Candidatus Lithacetigena glycinireducens
ATCATGGCGGGGATGGTGCCGCTTAAGATCCACAAGCCAATCAGCGTTCCGACTACCATGAGAATAAGGATGGCCTGCAATGTCGCCGTAAGTGTGGCGCGCATGCCTTCCTCTAATTCTTTCCATGGGATGCCGAGCATAGTCACAGCGACAATTGCAGCGACAATGATGCCAAAAATGAGTGGGATGTGGGGTGCGGCTTCATACACAAGTATAGCGTAGGCTAGAGCAGCTACTACAGCAACAATAGGAATCAGAGCATGGAGAACGGTGGCTTCTTTGCGTTGTTTTGCAATCATTAAATTTCCTCCTTAATATTTAATATTTTTTAGACGGGGATCGCAGTGTATTTCTACGCTTAACCCCCTTCACCTTCACAAAAAATGAATTGTGTAGGAGTTACGCAGTTGACTACCTAATCCCCTAGCCGGTATGATTATAACATAACTTGCAAGAAAAGGTCAAGTTCTATTGGCAAGGTATTGTATTAGTAATAACAGTTTTAAAAAGGCTATTATAGAAGAGGATTTAAGAGCAATTATAGAGATTACTAACAGGGTTGATGGTAAACCGAGGGGAGGCAATTACTCCTACAGAGGTTCAGGCACCTGTTATCTTAAAGGTGGTTTATGATGAAGATTCTGAAGTCAGTAAAAACCAGTGAAAAAACCCCCGAAAAAGGCTCTTATTTGAGGCTAAACGGTTCTCTTAAATCTCTAAAGGTATAAAAATATACCTCCTGTTTTAAATCCACCAGTTAAGCTTTCCTTAAAAAACAGTGAAATATCAGCAGAAATCACCTGATTATTACCTCCTGAAGATAGCACCTGAAGGTTATAATAGGCTATGGTGATAATTGGTGATAATTGATAAAACAGCTAAAAAACAACGAGGTAAACCTTTTCCAAAAGGTGTTTCAGGTAATCCTCAGGGTAGACCTAAAGGAACGGTTTCCATTGTAGAAGGTATAAGAAGACAACTAAAGAAGAGGGCACCAGGAGAAGATAAGAGAACCTACCTGGATAAATTGATTGAAATCCTCTTTAAAAAAGCTATTGAAGATGAGGATATAAGGGCCATAATTGAGATTATGAATAGGGTAGATGGTAAACCGAGAGAGGTAACTATCTATTCAGGCTCTCTCGGTAATGGACCTGTTAAGCATATTATTGAAGTGGTTTCCGAGAAAGCTAAAAAACTAACCGAGGAGATAATAAAAGGTGACTTCTAAAGATATTGCAGTGTTAAGTCATTGCTATGTCACTTTTGTGTCACTTTAAAGTCATCAAAAAGAGCACCTAATAAACTAAGACAAGTAAGTTATAAGCAAGACAAAACAGTGAGTATTGTGACAAATCACAATGCTCACTGCTATTTTTACTGGATAATCACTTTCGATAATCAATGTTATGTTAAAACACCTTATTCCTTGATATATACCACAAAAAAGCGGTATATTATAGTATACCATAATAAGGAGGCACAAGTTGGAAGAATTACTCGTAATTAAGGAAGTAGCAGAATACTTTAAGGTAACTCCAGACACCATAAGGAAGTGGATCAAGAAGGGTAAGCTCCGAGCTATAAAGGTAGGCAAGAACTGGAGAGTTACCGTGAAGGATTTAGAACGGTTCGTTGAGTCCGGTAGCTCACGGATGGATATTGCTGAAAATCAGGAAAATACCAAGAAAAAAATTACCAAATAGGAGGTTTGAAAAATGTGGAAGGAGAAAAAAAAGACCCTATTGATCGAATTAGTAGGTTAAAATAAAAATAAAAATAAAAGAGCAGTGATAAAACACTTTAGGGAAGTTAGTTTACCACTGCCAGCTAGGAGAATGATTAGCATGAGAAATATACCAGTTATTTCACAAAGTGTCAAGACCTTTAAAATTAATTTACAAAGTGTTAAATCCTTTAAAGATAGTGTCATTTACAATAACAACTACGCTTGGATACCTCTCAAACCTAATTCCAAAGAACCTCTTATAAGGTGGAGGAAATATCAAAAAAAGACCACCTCATCTGAAGAAGGTGAGAAGTGGTTTAAACGATACAAAAACATTAACTACGGTCTTATTACAGGCAAAGTTAATAATCTGGTTGTGGTAGATGTAGACAATGATTTAGAGGCCATTTTTCAGTATGAAGAACGTCTCGGTAGCGATGCAATCACAACAAGCGTAATTACCAACAAAGGAAAGCATTATTATTACTCTCTTAACTTCTCTCAGGTTATAAAAACTCAAATTATAAACTATTCAGGCATTAAGCTGGAGATAAAAGGTGAAGGCTCTTATGTAGTGATACCTCCATCTACAATAGATGGTTTTACCAGATATTACTACACAGAGTTTGAGTATTTAAAGCCTTTTCCTGAACAGTTATTAGCACTCCTGACGGAGAATAGGCAACCAGCACCTTATAAAAAACCTGAACCTTATAAATATAAAGGAAAGGCTGACTGTATAAGGCAAATATTAGACCGAGAGTTAAAAGTAGGTGAGAGGCAAAACTCCTTATATGTGTTAGCTTGTCTCTTATATAGAGCTCATAACAC
>QLUP01000198.1 GCA_018725485.1 Candidatus Lithacetigena glycinireducens
ATTGATAAGGATTCTAATAAGGGGGGGATTGTTAAGGGGGGGATTGTTAAAGGCGAACATTTTAAAGAAATCATTTCTGACTTAAACGAAAAGACAGGAAAAACCTATAAGGCAACCAATTCAACCAAAACGCTTATAAGAGCGAGGTTGTTAGAAGGTTTTACTTTGGAGGACTTTAAGAGGGTTCACGAAAACATGTCTGCCAAATGGAAGGGCGACCCAAAAATGGACAGGTTCTTGAGGCCAGTGACCCTTTACCAAGCATCTAAATTTGAAAGCTACCTTAATTCCGCTGTGTCCTTGAGCGATAGAGGAATAGTTTCTGAATTAACAGAGAAAAATTTAAAGGTATTAGAAAACTACAAATTTGGAGGGGAAAACGATGCTAAGTGAACAGAAATTCAAAGAAGGTATGGCGATTTTATGCGAAACGTTTGATAGAAAACTATCCGACCTTTTACTGAAAGGATATGAAATGGTTCTAAAAGATTTATCCGATGCTGAATTTGAAAAAGCAATCGGAGTATGTCTATCTTCCAATACCTTTCACAAGCTACCACTACCAGCTGAAATACTTGAAGCTGCACGAGGCAATATTGAAGAGAAAGCACTGCTTGCTCTTAATCGGCTTGAAGATGCGATTAAGAAATATGGCCATTACAGGTCTATTGTTTTTGAAGACAAGATTATTCATATGGTCGTTCAAGCTATGGACGGCTGGCAAGAGATATGCTTATTACCGCTGGATGAGTGGAAGTGGAAGCGGAAGGAGTTTGTAGAGCTTTATAAGGTTTTTTCTACTAATCCGAGAGGATATCCTGAAAAATTAATAGGTTATCATGACCATTACAACAGTATTCATGGCTTTGAAGATAAAATTGGTGAGCCAGTGTTTATAGGGGCAAATCAAAAACGATTAGAGTATGAAGGGGCAAAATGACAGCAAGACAAGCAATTGAACAAGAATGTAAGCGGTGTTGTGGTGAAGCTTGGAACTGGCGAAGTATTTGTGCAATACCAAATTGTGCAATTCATTTTACGAAGAGAAGAGGCTCAAGTGTGCAGAAAATAAAGAAATTCTGTCTTAAATGTAATCCAAAACAGAACTTACAGGGGATTAGAGAATGCGATGGTAAGTATTTTGATGGTTTAATCTGCGTTTTGCATCCGTTTAGGTTTGGTAAAAACCCTAATCGGCCAAAAAGGGTTTTCACAACAGAACAGCGGGCTGCGATGAGGCTTAATTTGTCCAAAAACATCGGAAGAGGTGCTTCTACAGCGTCCCATTTGCGTTAGAAAGGGCTGGGTAATGGTAGGGTATAGGGTAAGGTTTGAAAACGCAAAACAGGGGTTTTTAGATAGCGTTTTTAAGGGGAGTGTTGTAAAAATTACACGGTTAAAAAAGGAGAAGTAGTAAATGAGTAATTTAAGTAAGAAATTAGAAGACGAATTAGCAGAGTTTCTGTATACAGGAGTTGCGGAATTTAGCGGGATTGAAAACGGGAACTTTCTGTTAGCAAGAAAAATCCTTACCCTTTCCTCTTTCCGGTCCATCATTGAGAAGGTGGAGAGATATGATAGATTCTTTGAGAGTCTGGGGATTGGGGAGTATGATAGAGAAGAATTTATCAGCAAAGTAATAAGGGCCAATCGTCTTAATCCAAACGTAAAGGCGGCAGGAAGAAGGGGCGCCCGAGTCCAAATTCAGTCATGGGGAGTGAACAACGAGAGGCAATGAAAGTGGTTTTTGTTGTTAAATGCAAGGAGTATTATTGGGGGTTTTGTGGATTGACCAATATTGATGAAAACGGGAACAAGGGGAAATGTAGAAGGGAAGGATGCGAAAAATTTAAAGTGAAAACGGCGTTACGCTGGAGTAGATAAGACAAATGGTTAAAACATATGTCTAATTTATTTGAAGAAAAAGCAGAATTATTAGCAAGTCCAAAACTACTTACATGTTCTGAAATAGACGTAGTTAGAGCTTGTAATTTAAACAAACGGTGGCACAGTCGCTTGCCAGAAATTCATTGGTCAAATGTAACAAGAAACAAGTATTATGTTTGTTACGGTGCATCTTATAACAACGTGATATATGCAGTGGCTATATGGTCTTCTCCTGTGGCCGCAAACAGGTTCAGAAATGGAGATACAATCCTTGAGCTACGACGCATGGCAATATCACCTGAAGCTCCGAAGTATACAGCGACGTGGATGCTTTCAAGGATGGTAAAAGATATCAGAAAGCGTTTTCCTGAAATAACAAAATTAATTAGCTATCAAGATGTAGAAGCACATAAAGGGACGATATACAGAGCTGGCAACTGGATAGGAAGCTCAGAAACTACATATATGGACTGGAACACTGAGAAGCGTAAAAGAAACAAACCGCAATCAAAAGCGAATAAAGTGCGATGGGAATATTATATTAGCCGTGTGGTAAGAAATAGGAGGATGTAGTATGACATTACTGGACAAGATTTGCAAATGGTTTTTATTTGCTGTTTTTTTCGTAGCCTTAGGCTATTTTTGGGCAT
>QLUP01000199.1 GCA_018725485.1 Candidatus Lithacetigena glycinireducens
CCTCCTATAAATCATTAATATCTCTAAAACTTAAGAATACAGGGAATCTAGGTTTACTATCTGTGCCTATTTCTTGATATTTAAATTTAACAAGCTTGCTCATATACGTATCTTTGCTATCCCATATCTCCTTCCTCTGCTCTGCGCTGAAACCAGTGCCAAGGTTAAATCTTCCAAATGTAGCGGACTCTACTATGAGAGCGCCGAGAGTGTCCATAGGGAGCATGCCATCTCTTGCTGAGCTACGCTTACTATATCCAAGTTCATCTCTCTCCTGTATATTATCATTATGCAGCTGCTCTTCAAAACCAACAACGACTGCTTCTGCGTCCGTAAATCTCTTTAGCTTTAAGAGATAAGCTTCCCTTACAGTAGAGCGCCCATACTTGTAAATATCTAGACCATCCGCTCTACGCAGCATAACACCTTCATAGCCTCCGCGCAGACATAGAGTCTCATGCTCAAGCAGCTCAGCTTCAGAGTTAACTAGGACAGTCTCAATATACTCCACAAAAGGTGGCAGTGGTCTAAGCTCGAGTTTCTGTAAAAATCTCGTCTCGTAAGAGCCAGAAGTAATTCGGTCAAATATTACGTATTTGAACTCAGGCTGTCCACTAAAAGACATAATAGAGGAGGAGGTAGAGCTGAAGCTACCCGCGATTAGCTCGCCATCAAAGTAATCAAGAGTAGCTCCATGCTCTTCAAGTAGTGAGCGAATAAATAAGTTTGGGATTGGCTTTAAGTTACGGGTTAGAGCTTTGCTAGCAAGCATGAGACATCTAATCCCATCTATCTTTGGCGACGCCCAAAGTGGATAGATGAGCTTACTGAAGTCTACTTGAGCTGCTAGCATTGGTCTCATTCCTCTAACCCTCCTCTATTACGCTGTCGCATCTAGGTCTAGCTAGGCTAAGCCTAGATACCTAATAACTTTAGGCCTAGTAACGCCCTCGTAAGTATCATCCTGAACCTCAATGGTAACTACTTTGTTCGCTATTGTATTCCACAACAGCGCAAAGAGCTCATCCGCAGTATAATCCGCCTCAGGTATGTCCTTCCCTGCTACCACATTGAAGAGTAAGTTTGCTCTCCAGAGTGAATCTTCGGTGAAGGTTATAACATCGTATAAAGCTTTACCAACTGTCTTCACATCAGGATTAGGTCCCTGTGTCTGAAGAGTTAACTCTAGGTTCATCGTAGGGTTACCACTTGTCTTTGAACTGCCTATTCTTCTACCAGAGAAAACTGCTCGGTAGATTCCTCCGCTGCCCGGCGCAAGGCGCTTACTTAAACTCTGTCCGTCAATGTGAATCTTCACGTCTTCCTCCTTTAAACTAATAGATTAATAAAGGCTTAAATGCCTCTATACTTGTCTCACCAGCAGCTGGCAAGACTCCAAATCTGTCTTTGCCTGGCCAGATGTCGTCAGGCACACTCTGAAACCTGTAAGCTGTCGCTAACCCTTTTGCAGTAATACTTGCTGAGACAGAGAGCCTACAAACCACATCACAAGCCTGCGGAAGTTCTACTGCTAACTTACCAGGAAGGTTAGGCCCGCCGATAAGTCTTCCACTAATCTCATCTTTAGTCATCTGCTCTGTTGCTGTAAAGACGGTATAGCAATTAAAGTCAGCAAAGACGTTTATCAGGTTTCTCACTCTCTCAGAGCTCAAGTTCCACTCATCAAATCTCGGCGTCTCTCTTGCACTCTTCTTAAGAATATTATTCATAACTATCCTTTGAAGGTAAGAGAGAGAGTCAATAGCAAGAGTTCTAAACTCCTTCCCAGCCATCGGCTGAAGCTTAACCAGAAGGTCAGTAAGCTGAGCATAGTCCTTTATAACTACCGCCTTCGGCCTGAACTGTCTTGCGCTGATTGCTCCACCATCTCTTCCTGGGTCGCAAGCGAGTATAAGCACATCTGGAAATTGCCCGACAAGCCGCGTCTTACCTGTGCCTGAAGCACCGTAGAAGAGGAACGAAGACGTTCCAGGCACTACATTGGGCTCAAGAGTCTTCCAAAGTGTTGTATCATGTTGTTCTTTTACTACATTATTCACTTTTCACCTCCTTCATTCCTTTTAATTCACCTTCTCCCTACTTCTCGTGCTACGCTATCTATAGCTATCTCTGTTATTACGGGCGGTATAGGTGCGTTGATAGCTTTTTCCAGATACTCTTTCTCTACAGCTACTGGGTCTAGTAAATACCTTTCAAGCTCTTTTAACATAACCTGTCTATCCAGAAAGCCAATTCGGGAGCATCCAACAACACATAGCCAGCCGTTAAGTATAGGCTCAATCCTTATATCTTTCATTCTTCTCACCTCCTTTCTTCTTTAAACCTATAAGATATATAATTGTTAAAGCTATTAGAATTGGAAGACCTGTGAAAAACCCAGCCATTACTATATCTCCAAGTTCACCCACTACTTCTCCTCCTTCAGACCCAGATGTGTCTCAGGGTCTCTCACCTCATATAATCTTAATACCTCTTCAAGATACGCTTTACTCGTCCCCTCTTCTGGCTCGTTAG
>QLUP01000002.1 GCA_018725485.1 Candidatus Lithacetigena glycinireducens
GTAATTTATAGAAAAAATAAAATCAATAAACTTGAAAATGCTTACAAAATACCTTCCAAAAAAATATTAGAAAACATTAAACGAATTTTATTAATAGCCCTGCCTATCCTCATACCTGTAATTGCAGTTATCACTTTCAAAAATGGTACAGAAGTATTGTTATACAGCTTAATTATGGTAGTACTCGGTTTATTAATATTTAACAAAATGGGTGTCCAAAAATCTTCAGGTATTTTAAAAGAAGCTTTTAAAATAGAGATTCTTTTACTTGTAGGAGCCGTTTTAGCTTTTAAAGAAGTATTAGAAGTAAGCGGATCACTAAATCTTATTGGAATATTTTTCCAGGAAACCGGTTTTACTCCTCTTCCTATCTTCATCCTTTTACCATTAATAACCGGACTCCTTACCGGAATAAGTCAGGCTTATGTAGGTATAACCTTTCCTTTGCTTAAAATGCTGCTTCCTGAAGGTACTAATATACTTTCCTGGTATTCAACTGCATACCTCGCTGGATTTATGGGTGTTATGCTTTCACCTGTACATCTATGTTTAATATTAACCAAGGATTACTTTAAAACTAAGTTATTATCAGCTTTTCCCTATCTTTTTCAGGCTGCAATACCCATGTTATTAATAGTCTGGTTAGCCTTTTATTTTATATAGTCTTGCTAAATAATTTCTCGAGGGAGATAATATTTTATGAAATTGCTTATTGGTGAACAAATAATAAAAACCTGTGAACTATTGCATAGAATGGGTTATGTACTGGGAGGAACAGGAAATATTAGTTTTTGTGAAGGGGGACATATTTACATAACCCCAACCAAAAGAAATAAAGCTACCCTCAATACTCGAGACATAGCAGCTTTAACTATGGATGGATCTATAATCTGGGGAGACCCTTCTTCAGAGTATCAGGCACATGTAAGTATTTATAACCTGAACCCACGTGCTAAAGCGGTAATTCATGCTCACCCCCCAATTACCACTGCCATGAGCGGGGCAGAGAAATTTCCTGAAATGGGTCCTTCTGATATAGCTCATTTTCTTGAACAACCCGTATTTATTGGTTATTATGAGCCAGGGTCGGCTGTTTTAGCCCAGGCAGTAGGAGAAGCAAGCCTTATAAGTAGTATTATTATTATGAAAAACCATGGAATAATTACCTGGGGCACAGACCTGGAAGAGGCTTTGCTCAGTATAGAAGCAGTAGAACATTTCTTGCAGGTTCATTTATACGAAAGGTTAATTAAGCTTGGAAAATGGTAATAAAACAGTTCTCAGGGATTTTTTAGAAAATCTAAAATATCGGGGTTTTTCTCCTCACACCATAAAAGCTTACAAAACCGATTTATCTGATTTTATTCTCTTTATTAAATCACAGAAAATAGAACTATTTGAATTAAACCATCAGGTAATCCTAAAATGGCTACAGGTAATGGAAAACTTAAATAAAAGATCTATAGCCAGAAAAATATCCTCCTTGAAATCATTCTTCCGTTATTTGAAGTCCCTGAATTATAAATTGGTTGACCCTATCCCCTGGCTATCCAGCCCCAAGCTACCTCTGAAACTTCCTTTATTTCTATCTATTCAGGAAGCAAAAGAGATTTTTTTAAATTCCCCGGTTGAACCAATTGAAATAAGAGATTTTTTGATATTAACTTTTATGTACGGTTCGGGGCTACGCGTTAGTGAGGTTAGAAATCTTCTCCTGGAAGATGTTGATTTAGATGAGGGGAGAATCAGGGTAATAGGTAAGGGAAAGAAAGAAAGAATAACTTTTTTTCCAACCCCTTTAATTCCCATATTAAAAAAATATATCATTGAAGTCAGGCCTGACTTTACCCCTCAGTCTCCCCACCTTTTCCTTAACCAAAAGGGGGAGGCATTCAGTACAAGGTATTTACATATGCTAACAGAGAGTAAATCAATTAAATTCCTGGGGAAAAAAATAAATCCCCATGCTTTAAGACATTCATTTGCCACCCATCTTTTGGAAGCAGGAGTAGATATCAGGTATGTACAAGAGCTACTCGGTCATAAGAGTTTAACCACCACTCAGATTTATACACACGTCTCTAAGAAAAAATTACTTGAAGTTTACAGGCAAATCTTAAAAGATTAGGAAATCCTTATTCAGTATTTTGTTTTACAAATCTAATCAGGTAATCTTTGGCCTGTTTTTTATTCTTAACTATGCCTTCTTCCTGTGCTTTTTTGAGAATTGCAGTCAATCTTCCAACCTCTTTACCAGGTTTCAAGGAAAATATTTTCATAATCTCGTTACCATTTAATAGTAGTTTTTTTAACCGGGGACGGCTATTTTTGAATTTAATCAGGTCCTGGCAAAACTTTATATAACTCGAAAAGTATCCCCTGGCTTCACTCCTGGTCGCTAAAGCATCAGCCAGAAATAACAATAGTGCTCCACCTAAATCATCTCCCAGAGCAGCAATTAATCTTCGCTTAGCTTTATCAGAAATAAATTGTAGGTCAGTAAGGTACCCAGCACGCAAATGATTCTCAATCAGTTTTTTAAGAATCTGCGACTCTTTCTTTGATAGTTTCAATCTTAACCCAACTTTTAAAGCTAATACTCCCCCAACTTTATCGTGACCGGTAAAACTAACCTTTCCATTCTGGTAATTTAAACAGAGAGGCTTCCCGATATCATGTAAAAGTGCTGATAATTTTAATAAGAAAATATATTTACGACCCGAAGCCATTTTAAGGTTAATATCACTCATAAACCACCCAGGATACTCAGTTACTAATAATTTCTCTAACTCCTTCAAGGTATTTAATGAATGGGTTAAAACATCATTATCATGATAGGGTCCCTGAAGCATTTCTTTACCCAGAGAAAGCTCTGGAAATATCTCGCCTAATAAACCGATATCTGATAATTGCATTATAGTAGTAAACGACTCTTCTTCCATGATAGTAGATAATTCATCTCTTATTCTTTCAAAAGAAACCTTATTTATTAACGAAGTATTTGCTTTTATTTGTTCTAAAGTGTAAATATCTATCTTAAATTTTAAAAGACATTGTAATCTAAATGCCCTCAACAACCTTATGGGATCAGATACCATATTTTTAGGATTAAAGCATCTTATTCTGCCAGCCTTTAAATCAGATAATCCTCCCGTGGGATCAATTAAAGTTACTTCCTGTGAATCAAATTCTTGTAGGGGAATTGCCAGACTGTTTATGGTGAAGTCTCTTTTTTTAAGGTTATCAATAAAAGTCGTTTTATTCTCACTGTTAATTTTACAAAATGTTAGGTCATAACTAAAACCTTGCTTTAAATACCTTACTACAGGTTCTTTTTTGGAAAGCACTATCCTGGTAAATTCCTTTTCTAGGAAAAAATTATCAATCCCATTTTCATTTCCAATTACCAGGATGTCAATATCTTTGATAGGACTGCCTAAAAGGTGATCCCTAAGACAACCTCCCACTAGAAAAGCATCTTTACTTGATAAAAACCTTAGAATTTCAATAGAGTTTTCCGGTAAAGACTGGGAAACCTTTTTTTCAAGCTTAATATTTAAAAACCAGGGTTGAGGATTTTCCATTTCCTGTTTTCACGAGAAAGGTAAGCAATTGACTTTAATTTTTTTTCTTTCTCCAGTTCATGAATGATTACTACTTCATACTTTAAAGCTACCATTCCTTTTTCTTCCTTTTTCGATATTAAGTAGAATGACTTTAATTTACCTTTATAGATTTTTAAAGCATGAATAAACTCCTCTTTGGTTGATTTATCTTTCACTTTAACTGATAAGAGCTCGTAAGCGTGGTCAATATAACCTCTTAATACCAGGGAAATATAATTTTTCAGTACATCTTCTGGTTCTTTCTCTTTAACGCAGGAAGTAAGAGATAATAAAAGTAATATCATCACTAAGGTTATTAAATATTTCAGACGACTCAAAATTTAAATCCGCCAGATTAAAGAAAAATATATATTTATAAGATAAATGCCCCAGGATAAGGTTATTAAGGCAGAAAGGGCTAAAAAAGGCCCAAAAGGAAGCGGTTCCCTAAACCTCTTCTTTAAAGTAAGCAGGTATAAAACTCCACCTATAGAGCCCAGGAAGAAAGATAAAAACAACCATAAAAATACCAGAGGAAACCCTACAAATAAGCCTAAAACAAATGCTAATTTAACATCTCCTCCCCCCATGCCTTCAGGATAAAGGAGAAAAATAATGTAGAAAAACAGGAAGCCTATAAAGGCCCCAGCCAGGCTATATAATAATATGTTTATATTACTGCCATTTATTAAATATCCGATTTTTAAAATAATTCCGGCTATTAAATTATAAAAAACAATTTTGTCAGGAAGTATAAACTCTTTAAAATCTATTATGGATAAAACAATCAGAAAGGAACCTAAAACTACAAATTCCAAAGATTGGAGAGAAAACCCAAAAATAAAGTAAGACCAGAGAAAAATTACCCCGGAAATTAACTCTACTAACGGGTAAACAGGAGAAATGGATTCTTTGCAATAACGACACTTCCCTTGTAGTAATAAATAGCTTAGAAGAGGAATTAAGTCCCAAAATTTGAGTGGCGTTAAGCATTTTGGGCAATGAGATGATGGTAATACCACCGATTGCTTTTTTAAATATCTTAACGCCACCACATTTAAGAAACTTCCAATAGCTAAGCCTGCAATAAAAATTACAACACTCAAAATAAGCATGGTTTTATAATTTAAATATTAACATAAATAAAATATTTTATTCATTTTTGGTAACTACTTTGTTAAAATCTGGTAAAATTACTCCAATTGAGCTTAAGCGGAGGATATTTTTATGCAGGTTGAAGATATATTAAACCAGCCCATTGGTAGTAAATTATTTTTATTAGGAAACGAAGCTATGGTAAGGGGATTTATTGAAGCTGGAGTTAGTGTTGCCACCACCTACCCTGGTACCCCTTCATCTGAAATTGGCAATGTTCTGCACCATTTAGCTAAAAAAGCTGATATTTATTTTGAATTTTCTGTTAATGAGATGGCAGCTTTCCAGATTGCAGCTGCGGCTGCATCCACCGGTGTAAGAGCAGTAACTTTTATGAAACATGTAGGGTTAAATGTAGCTGCTGATGCCTTAATGAGTTCTGCGTATATAGGAACTCGAGGGGGTTTTCTGATTATCTCAGCGGATGACCCCTCTATGTTTTCCTCCCAAAACGAACAGGATAACCGATATTACGCCCAATTTGCCGGGTTGCCTCTTTTGGAACCCACCAGTCCAGCTGAAGCTCGTGATATGGTCAAATACGGGCTGAAATTATCAGAAGACCTGGAGCTCCCGGTAATACTACGAACTACCACTCGAGTAAATCATGTAAGAGGAATTGTTGTTTTAGAAGAGATTGAAACCAGACCTAAAAAAGGATATTTCAATAAAAACCCCAGACAATTTGTACCTATTCCCTCTTTTGCTTTCCATATGCACCCTCTTCTTTTGCAAAAACTCACTTCTGCCAGGAACATCTCTGAAACTTCTCCACTGAATAGGTTAGAAAGAGCTTCTTTAAATACTGATTTCGGGTTGATAGCTTCAGGTATTGCCTATAACTATGTGAGGGATGCCATAGATAAATGGGGTTTAAATGTTGATTTGTTAAAACTTGGATTTACCTATCCTCTTCCCTTAAATCTAATTGAAGACTTTGTATCAACTCACACCAATATAATCATTGTGGAAGAGTTAGAACCCCTGGTGGAAAAAGAGGTTAGAGCCCTTGCTCAACAAAATAATCTATCCTCATGCATAAGAGGAAAATACGATAATACCCTTCCCAGAGTGTATGAATATACTCCCGATATAGTGGAAAAAATATTAATTAACCTCATAAACCCAGATAAAATGGATAATCCTCTCTTTCAAACCCCTGAATTTAAATTACCCAATAGGCCACCGGTATTATGCCCGGGTTGTTCCCATAGGGCAACCTTCTATTCCGTAAAAAGGGCTTTACAGGAAAAAGGTATCAAAGATTCCATTTTTCCTTCTGACATAGGTTGTTATACACTGGGTATTCAACCTCCTTACCATGCAGCTGATTATGTTTTATGCATGGGTTCCAGCGTGGGTACAGCGGGGGGGTTTTTCAGAGCTACCAACCAAAAAATAATCTCATTTATTGGTGATTCTACCTTTTACCATGCAGGTATTACTCCCTTATTAAACGCAGTTCACAATAAACATCAATTTCTATTAATAATATTAGATAATTTCACCACAGCAATGACCGGGCATCAACCTCATCCTGGTTCTAACATAGATGGCATGGGCGATGAAGCTCCAAGAATATCTCTGGAAAATGTAGTTAAGAGTATAGGAGTTGACTGGATAAAGATAGTGGACCCTTATGACCTGGATGCTACCTCCAGTGCCATTAAAGAAGCGCTTGATTGCCAGGGGGTAAAAGTAATCATTTCACGAAGGGCTTGTTCCTTGCTGGAAGCTCGAAATAAAAGAAAAAGGGGAAGCTGGAAAAAAGTCATAATCAATACAGATATTTGCTCCATGTGTGAGATATGCATTCATGACTTTGCCTGTCCGGCAATCTTTAAAACTAAAGATTTAATTCAGATAGATGCATCTATGTGCGATGGTTGTGGTGTATGTATAAATATCTGCCCTGTAGAAGCTATGGTATGGGAGGAATAATAATGAATAAAAATTATCTGGCGATTTTAATTGCTGGGGTTGGAGGCCAGGGTATTCTTAAAGCAGGTACTTTACTGGGTGAAGCAGCTCTATTAGAAAATAAAAAAATCATTTCTACAGAAGTTCATGGAATGGCTCAAAGAGGTGGTTCAGTAATAAATGAAATTAAAATCGGTGAAGTTCAAAGTCCCTTAATTAATAAAGGTGAGGCTGATATCATTCTTAGTTTTGAACCAGCTGAAGCGTTAAGAGTATTAGACAAAGCCTCCCCTGAAACCTATTTAATTGTTAATACCAATCCAATAATACCCCTAACAGTTTCATCAGGCTTATCTACTTATCCAGATCTAAACCTTGCCTGGAAAATAGTTAGAGATATTTACCCACGCCTTAAATTGATAAATGCCAGGAAAATTGCTCTTGAAGCAGGAAATAGCATAACTGAAAATGTTGTGCTGTTAGGTGTTCTCTGCTCGGTACCAATTTTTCCCATAAGTACAGAAAGCATGATGAAAGCAATTGAAAATGGTTTTCCACCAAAGTTTAGAGAGCTGAATCTTAAAGCTTTTAACCTGGGTTTAGAAAAAGGGAAAGAAGGGATTTCCCTTCTTTAATTTAATTGCTTAAAAGATATAAACCGTAGGGAGGCACCACCTTTCTTCGGTAGGTCCTTCCAGTTAAAATTTCTCTTACATAGGCTGGTGAATAATTTCCTTTACCAATTTCTAACAAAAGACCGGTAATCAATCGAACCATTTTATACAAAAAACCCTCCCCCTTAATAAAAATGAGTATTAAGAAACCCCTTCTTAAAATACGTATATTAACAACATTCCGAACACTGTTTTGGCGAGGACTACCCGTAGCTGAAAAGGCCTCCCAATTTTTATTACCAATTAAGTGAGAGGTTGCCTGGTTCATTAAGGTAATATCAAGAAACTCTTTGATCCATAAAGCTCTTTGCTTTAAATAAGGTGGAAAATAGTGTTTATGATTGTATATTAAATAGAGGTAAGTTTTTTTTCTTTTTTTATATATATTGACAGCTCCACGATTTTCCTTTGAGAACTGAACTACCCTGATATCATCAGGTAGAACTGAATTGATACTATTTAAAAAAGTGGCTTGGTTAATTTCCTGGTTACACTCAAAAAAAGCCCGTGCTCGTAATGCATGCACCCCACTATCGGTTCGACTATACAATTTCGGTTTAACAGATTCTCCCAGTATAGTGGATATACATCTACTTAACTCTTTTTCCACGGAAGGAAACTCCTTCTGGTACTGGGACCCACAATAATTATCTCCAATGTAGGATATTATAAGAAGGTAGCGGGTCATAGTAAAAACGTAATAATAAAGATAATAAGGCTCAATAATAAAATCACCAGATCAATAAAAAGAAACCTGGTTTCTTTTAACCTGGTTCTCTTTCCCCCAACTTTATAACCTCTGATTTCCATGGCTATTGCTAAGTCGTCAGCCCTAATTATAGCGCTGTAAATCATTGGAATAACTATACTAACAACATTATTAACTCTATTTTTTAATCTCCAGGAAGAAAAATTTGCCCCTCGGGCTAACTGTGCTTTCTTAATTCTTTCAGCTTCTTCATAAATCACCGGTAAAAATCTTAAAGACAATGAAAGCATCAAAGAAAATTGGTTAACTGGTAACCCCAACCAGGAAAAGGGCTTAAGTAAACTGCTTATAGCCTCTACCAGGTTTACTGGAGATGTGGTCAGAGAAATTAACATAGTAAAACCAACTATCAATATTATCCGTGACGATAAAATCAATGACTTCTGGATTCCCTGTACTGTTATATTCAGGAAACCCCTAGACAGTAATGGCTCACCGGGAGTAGTAAACAGATGGACTAAGGAAGAAAAAAAGATTATCCAGATTATTGGCTTAAAAGAATTATATAAAACACTCAAGGGAATTTTAGCTGTCTTATAGACTACTAGCAAAAGGAACAAATATATTATAATAATAGCTAAATTATAATTAATCAATAAACCGCTCATGAGTAATATCATACATATTAACTTAACTTGAGGATTTAAATTGTGTATAACTGTGTTAAGCGGGAGAAAATATCCAATTAAGCTCTTATAGTTTTGAAACATTCTTCAATTTCTTTAATTAATTCTAACCGGGTTATTATTCTGTCGTTTATCTTTAACCCCTTTTCTTTCAGGGTTAAAGCTATTCCTCTATTTATGGGAGGTTCAATATTTAAGTTTTTCCAATCTTCGTTCTTAATAAAATACTCTTTTAATCCTCCGTGATATACCAGTTTTCCTTCAGATAAAATTATTCCTCGTTCACAAATAGATAGGGCCTCTTCGAGGGAGTGAGTAATATAAATAATAATCGAATTATTTATTTTCTTGTATTCTTTAAGAAAGGTAAGTACTTCTTTTTTACCTCTGGCATCGAGGCCTGAGATAGGTTCATCCAAAACCAGGATTGAGCTCTTCATAGCCAAAACCCCTGCCAGGGCAACTTTTCTTTTTTCACCACCGCTTAGAAACAAGGGATTTCTATATCTAATAGCCAGGGGATTAAAACCTACTAAATGCAATGCTTCCTGAACTTGAAATTCAACCGCTTCCTCGGGAAAACCTAAATTTCTTAAACCAAAGGCTACATCCTCATATACTGTTTCCCCGAATAATTGCGTTTCAGGGAATTGAAAAACCATACCTACAGCTCTTCTAAGCTCCTGTAGATTAACCCCAGGTTTTACTGTTATTCCATCTACTACCACTTCTCCGGTCGTAGGAAATAATAATCCATTAATATGTTGAGCCAGGGTCGATTTACCCGAACCTACCCCACCCAGAACAGCAAAACCCTCTCCATCTTCAACAGAAAATGAAATGCTATCAAGTGCTTTTTTTTCCCAGGGAAACCCAAAATTGTATATATGTGTCAGTTCCTGTACTGATATTCCCATAATAATTTATCAGCTAACTCTTCCCTGGTATAGCATATTTCTTTAATAAACCCCATTCCTATTAATTCTTGAGAAATAGCTGCGTAAGCAGGTAAATCAAATCCTATTAAGCCCATAACTTCAGAATCTCTCAGGAATGGAGATATATGACCATCATAACAGACCTTTCCCTTATCTAAAAGAATAACCCTTTCAGAAGGAATAACTTCATCTATACAAGAAGTTATTTGAACTATGGTTATCCCTTTAGTTTTTTTTAAGAACCTTATTGTTTCTAAAACCTGTTCCTTACTTCTATAATCAAGTAATACAGTAGCTTCATCAAGAATTAAGCATTCTGGTTCCATAACAACTATTGAAGCAATTGCTAACTTCTGCTTTTCCCCCCCCGATAAAAGATGAGTAGGGTAGTCTTTTTTGTCCCAGAGATGCAAACTCCTCAATGTGTCCTCAACTTTCCTTTTTATTTCAACCGGTGGAATTTCCAAATTTTCTAAGCCAAAAGCCACATCTTCTTCAACTATACCTGAAACAATTTGATTGTCAGGGTTTTGTAGTATTAATCCTACTCTCTTTCTAAGACTGGGCTTTAGGCAACCATTTTCTTTAGATGACCAGGTAACAGTTCCCTCGGTAGGCTTCAATAACCCGCTAATTACTTTAGCTAAGGTTGATTTACCTGAACCATTGTTTCCTACTAAAGAAATATACTCGCCTTTCCCCAAAGACAAAGACACCCCTCGCAGAACCTGTATCTCTCGAGGGGTATCATTATGGTAACTAAAATAAACATTATTAAGCTTTAACAATTACACCCATTCTAACAAAACCATGGAAGCTCCGTCGCCTTTCCTCGGGGAAAGAGGTAAGGTTCGAGTGTAACCACCTGGACGATCAGAATATTTAGGAGCTAACTCTTTAATTAATTTATAAAGAGCATCTTTAGAATAAAGATAAGAATCCAGATACCTTATAGAGGCTAAATCATTCTTTTTAGCTAATCTAACCACTTTAGGAACCACTTTCTGAACTTCTTTAATCTTAGCCTCAGTAGAAGATATTTTTCCATATAAAATTAATGATGTAACTAAAGAACGTAATAAACTCAATCTATGCTGAGTCGGTCTTCCTAATTTTCTCTGACCAATTTTATGTCTCATTAATATCCTCCTTCAAACTCATACCGATATCATGTAATTTTTTTTCTAATTCTTCTAATGCCTTTTCTCCGAAACCATCTATTTCTATAAAATCGTTTCTGGACATAATAGTTATCTTATCAACTGAAGATAATCCTTCTCTCAACAATATATTTTCAACTCTTTTCTTCAAATTTAAACTCTGTATTGAAATAAGTTCAAGTTTCTCATCCTTAACTTTTTCTATAGGCTTTTCCATAATATTTAAGTGGCTTTTTAGAATGCTGATTGCCCTGGTGAAAGCATCCCAGGGACTGATTGCCTTGTTCGTCCATATTTCGAGAGTTAATTTATCATAATCAATTTCACGGCCTACCCTGGTTGGTTCTACCTGATAGTTTACTTTTACCACGGGGGAAAAATATGAGTCAAGAGCGATAGAATTAAGAGGATAGGAAAAGGCTTCTTTACTAACTTGAGATGGCATGTAACCTACGCCCTTTGCCAGGAATAGCTCCATCTCTACTTCAACATCTCTTTCCATGGTGAGAAAAACCTGCTCGGGATTAACCACCATAATTTCTCCCTCAACTATATCAGAACCGGATACAAAGCCGGGTCCTACCTTCCTGATGACATATGACTTAGGATTTTCAATACTGTAATCCCCTATCAAATTCACTACCAGGTTCCTGATGTTTAACGCAATCCTGGGTCCATCCTCCTTTATACCATTTACATAAGTAAATTCATGGGGAAGATTAGACATTCTAAAACCAATAATTTTAGAACCTTCTATGCTGCTTAATAAAACTCTCCTCAAAGCATTGCCAATAGTAGTTCCATAACCCTTGTAAAGAGGAGTAACTATCAACCGTAAATAATCTGAAGTTAAAGCGTCTTTAATTACTTCAACGCCTTCTGTGAAGGAAATCATATCTCCCCTCCTATTATCTGGAGTAGAATTCTACTACTAATTGTTCGTTGATCGGTAATTCCACCATATTCCTCTTAGGAATCCCTATAACCCTACCGCCCCTCCCATCACTTAGATATTCAAGCCAGACAGGAACATTCTTACTGTTTAAAACTTCCATTGCTTCTTCTATTTGTGGGCTTTTAGTAATGGCTGAAGTAAGTTTAATTTCCTGGCCAACTTTGGTGAGGTAAGATGGAGAATATACTTTTCTACCATCAACATAAATATGACCATGGACTATCAGTTGGCGTGCAAATGCCCTTGATCCAGCAAAACCCAGTCTGTAAAGAACATTGTCGAGCCTTCTTTCTAATAATTCTACTAACTTTTCACCGGTAGGGGTAGCTCTTTGCCTGGAAGCAACCTCAAAAAATCTTCTAAACTGGGCTTCCATAAGCCCATAATACCTTTTGAGTTTCTGTTTTGCTCTCAATCTCAAGCCGTATTCTGTAAATTTACTTCTCATTAATTTCAATTGGCCAGGAACCGTTTCCCTTTTAACCAATGAACATTTACTGGAATAACACCTTTCTCCTTTTAGAAACAGTTTTATTCCTTCTCTTCTACACATTCTGCAACTAGGACCGATATATCTTGCCACTTTTATTTACCTCCTAAGTTCTTCTGCGCTTGGGTGGACGGCACCCGTTATGGGGTATCGGAGTTACATCCTTAATACTCTTTACCTCAAGACCATGCGCTTGAAGGGCTCTTATAGCAGTCTCGCGACCTGAACCAGGTCCCTGAACTCTAACATCAACTTCAGTTACTCCAAATTCTGCTTTAGCTTTTTTTGCCAAATTCTCAGCTGCTATTTGTGCCGCAAAAGGTGTGCCCTTCCTAGTACCTTTGAAACCAACCGCACCAGAGGTAATAGAGCATACTGTATTTCCCTTAGTATCAGTCAAAGTTATAATGGTGTTATTAAAACTCGAATGAATATGGGCAACTACAAAAGGCACTATCTTATTTTCTTTTTTCTTTCTCTTAATTTGCCTTTTTACTGGCATAATATCCTCCTATTTCCCTCTTTTAATGCCTGATGCTTTACGGGGACCCTTTCTAGTCCGCGCATTAGTACGGGTTCTCTGGCCTCTCACAGGCATTCCTCTTTTGTGCCTAAGTCCGCGGTAGCATCCAAGGCTAACTAATCGTCGGATGTTTAAGTGCACCTCCTTTCTTAAATCACCCTCAACTTTATATTCCTTACTGATTACTTCATTTAAAGTATGTATTTGGTCAGAGGTCAGCTCTCTTACCCTAATAGCTCCATCGATTCCTGTATCTGCAAGAACCTGGTTTACATTAACCGGACCTATCCCATATATATATCTTAAAGCATATTCTAATTTTTTATCCTTTGGCAAATCGATACCGACTATACGCGCCATTCTTTATTCCTTCAAATTATCCTTGCTTTTGCTTGTGTTTGGGATTACTGCAAATAACATATATTACGCCTTCCCTCCGTACGATTTTACACTTATCACATATTTTTTTTACAGAAGGTTTAACTTTCATTTATCTTCCTCCTACTGTCTTCTTATAACAATCATAAACGGTATACAATACGACCTCTTGTCAAATCATATTGGGAAATCTCGAGTTTGACTTTATCACCACATACTATTTTTATATAATTCATTCTCATTTTTCCGCTCAAATAAGCTAATAATCTATGTCCTCCTTCAATTTCAACAATAAAGGTAGCATTTGGTAAGGTTTCAATCACCTTTCCTTCAGTTTGATAAACATCACTTTTTTTCATATTAGATTGAGGTTATAACCTTCCCCCCTTGAGGAGTAACCAGCACTGTATGTTCAAAGTGTGCAGCCATACTGCCATCTTTAGTTTTAGCTGTCCAACCATTGCTGCTAATATAAATATCTCCTTTACCGTATGCTACCATTGGTTCAATTGCCAGAGTCATTCCTTTTTTTAATAATGGGGTGGTAATAGGTAAAGAATAGTTGGGAATAGAGGGTCCTTCATGTAGGTTTTTACCGATTCCGTGTCCAACAAACTCCCGAACAACTGAAAAGCCTTCTTTTTTGACATGTTCTTCAATACTGGATCCTATCTGGCCAAGGTAATTACCCTCCTTAGCTTGAGCTAAGCCTATATAAAGTGCTTCTTCGGTAACCTTAATTAGCCTTTGGTTCTCGGGATCAACCCTACCTATACCAAAAGTAATAGCTGCATCAGCTAAAAAACCATCAATTTCTACACCCAGGTCAAGTGAAATGATATCTCCATCTGTGATAGATTGGTCAGAAGGAAAGCCATGAACAACCTCTGAATTCAGAGAAACACAAATCGCATAAGGGTATCCCCGATAACCTAAAAAAGCAGGTTTTCCTCCAAAAGATTTAATTAATCTTCTTGCTTTTTCATCCAGTTCCTGGGTTTCAATTCCTACCTGAGCAAAATTCTTCAACTCATTTAACACCACTGCTACAATACGACCAGCTTCTTTCATGAGGCGAATTTCTTCACCATTTTTAATTGATATCAAGCTTCTTCTCCTTAATTGCTTGTTCAATTATTGAAGCAATATCTTGAATGGAACCCTCTCCAGGAATTGTTAATAACAGTCCTCTGTTAGAAAAATATTCATGGAGAGACCTGGTTTTTAACTCATACTTCCTGAGTCTTCCTTCAATAACCTGCATGGTATCATCGCTTCGCTTAGCAAGTCGTGTACTGCAAAAAGAACAGAAATTGTCATGATTTTGAAATACTCTCATGCATGAAGGACAGAAAACTCTTTCCTTTAGTCTTTTACACAATTCGTTTTTCTGGAGGGTCAGCTCAATCACATAAATATTCCTATTAGAGAGGCTAAGAGATAAAAGCAAGGATTCTAACTCTTTTGCCTGTTCAAGCGTTCTTGGATAACCATCAAGAACTACTCCACCCTGGGTAACAATCAATTTCTTAATCTCCGGTAAAAACAATTCTTTCATTAAGGAATCTGGAATTAATTCTCCTTTATCCATATATAATTTTACTTGCCTGGAAATCGGAACATTTTTTACTACCAGTTCTCTCAAGAAATCACCAGAAGAAAGGTAAGGTAAATGCATTTTCTCACTTAATATCCTACCCTGAGTACCCTTTCCTGCTCCTGGAGGTCCAATTAAAAGGAAAACCATACTATTTAAGTAGCCCCTCGTAATGCCTGACTAAAAGGTACGATTCAATCTGTCTCATAGTTTCCAGGGCAACACCAATAACGATCAAGATTGCTGTACCTCCAAATATAAAAGCTCTCAGACCCAGAATTGAAGTGAAAATATTAGGAGAGATAGCGATTAGTCCTAGAAAAACCGCAGCGGGAAAAGTTGCCCGGCTTAAGACTGCACCAATGTGGGCAGCAGTTGCTTCTCCCGGTCTGATCCCGGGTATATAGCCACCATACTTTTTAATATCCTTAGCTAACCTGTTAGGGTCAAAAGTTATGGAAGTATAAAAATAGGTGAAGAAAATTATCAACACAAAAAATATAATATTATGAGTAAGACCGTTGGGGTCAGCTAAAATCTCTCCGAACTTCCTTAAAGTAGTACCACCTATAAATTGAGCTATGCTGGATGGAAAAACCAAAAATGATGAAGCAAATATTATTGGCAAAACTCCAGCCTGGATTAGTTTCAGTGGTAAATAGGTGCTTTGTCCTCCATAAACTCTTCTTCCAACAACCTTTCGAGCATATTGAACTGGAATTCTTCTTTCAGCCTGATAAGTAAAAATAGTAGCTGCTAATAGTAGGACGCTTCCAGCTAAACCCAGTGCCAGGGTAAATACATGCAGTTCACCGGTCCTAACTAATTGAAAGGTTGAGATTATGGAAGAGGGTAGTAGAGCAATAATACCTGAGAATATGATAAGCGACACTCCATTGCCTATGCCTATCTCAGTTAACAACTCTCCCAGCCAAAGTATTAACATGGCCCCTGCAGTTAAAGCTAAGGCTATGATACTCAAAGATAAAAAACTCGTTTCTTTGAGCATTCCCAGGCGGGATAATGCTACTGCCATAGCATAGGATTGTAAAGTACCCAGGACTACTGTTAAATATCGGACATACTTTTGTATTTGTTCTCTACCTTCCTGCCCTTCTTCCCGTGATAGTTCTTCTAATCGAGGTATAACTGAGGTTAACAGTTGCATAATAATCGAAGCGTTAATATAAGGTAATACGCCTAAAGCAAATAATGAAGCATTAGCTAACCCACCACCAGAAAATAGGTTCAATAAACCCAAAACACCACCTTGCTCAACCAAACTTTTTAATTTTTCTGCTTGTATATAGGGAACAGGAATAAAAGTTCCTATCCTGATTAAAGCGAGCATGAGTAAAGTATTCAAAAATCTTACTTTTAACTCTTTAATTCCTAAAGCACTTAACAGATTTTGCCACATAACTAAATTTCCTCCGCAGTTCCACCAAGAGCAATAATTTTTTCTTTAGCTGTTTTGGAAAAGGCATGAGATTTAACCATTAATTTCTTAAATAAATTTCCTGAACCTAATATTTTAACCTTTGACTTAGGGTTGGAAATTAACCCGTAATTAAATAAGTCATTAATCCCCACTTCAGTGCCGTCTGTAAATTTATTAAGCTTTTCAATATTTACAGGTTCATAAATATTAGCAAAAGGGTTTCTAAACCCCGGATAACGGGGTATTCTTTTGTATAACGGTGTTTGACCACCTTCAAACCCTGGTTTTCCCACCCCTCCAGCACGAGCTTTTTGACCTTTATGACCTCGACCGGATGTTCCACCATGTCCAGAGGATGAGCCACGACCGACTCTTTTAGGTGCTTTTACTGATCCACCAGCAGGTTTTAAATTGTGAAGCCCGATTTCCATCGACAACCTCCTAACTTTCAAGCATCTCTTTGGGATGCTTACCCAGGTATTTTGCAACCTGATCAATATTTTTCATACTTTTTAAGGCATTAAAGGTAGCATAAGATACATTTATCTGATTTTTACTTCCAAGAGACTTTGTTATAATGTCTTTTATCCCGCAGGCTTCCAGAACAGCTCTTACAGCCCCACCAGCAATAACCCCTGTACCTTTAACAGCAGGTTTTAATAATACCCGAGCTGAACCTTCCTCCCCAATGAAGGGGTGAGGAACGGTAGTTCCTGCAATATTTATTCTTATCATGCTTTTTCTTGCCCTCTCAATTGCCTTACGGATTGCTGAAGCAGTTTCTGAGGCTTTTCCTAAAGCTACTCCTACATTTCCTCTTTCGTCACCCACCACAGCTAATACCCGGAAGCGCAATCTTTTACCTCCTTTGACTACCCTGGCAACACGGGAAATCTGGATTATTTTCTCTTTTAACTGAATTACACTACCTTCATCAATATTTTCCATATCTATTCTCCCTTAAAAGATAATCCCTTCTTCACGCATTGCATCTGCTAAAGCTTGAATCCGTCCATGATATTTAAATCCACCACGGTCAAATACTATTTTATTAACCTGTAACTTAAGAAGTCGCTTGGCAAGTAATTTTCCTACGAGAACAGCTTCTTCAGTTTTACTGGATTCAGCAAGTTTTTCTTTTAACTCCCTGTCAATAGAAGAAGCAAAAGCCAGGGTTATCCTTTTATCATCATCAATTGCCTGTGCATAAATATGCTTCACACTTTTAAAAACGGCAACACGAGGCTTTTCAATATTACCAGATATCTTCTTTCTTAACCTCTGGTGCCTGATTTTGCGTGAAACTGATCTTGAATCATTCTTTTTCACCCTAACTCCTCCTATTTCTTAGCCTTTCCTATGGCTTTACCGGCTTTTCTTCTCACAATTTCACCTTCATAGCGAATTCCTTTGCCTTTATAGGGTTCGGGAGGCCTGACAGATCTGATTTGCGAAGCTACTAACCCTACGAGCTCTTTATTGATTCCTTTTACTGCAATCAGGTCGGGTTTCTCTACTTCTATAGCTATGCCTTCGGGAGGATCAATAACTACGGGTTTTGAAAAACCAACCTGCAAGATCAGACTATTTTTCTCCTTAAGTGCTCGATATCCTACGCCACTCATTAAAAGCCTCTTGGAAAAACCTGTGCTAACACCATAAACAGCATTTCTTACCAGTGCCCAAATCAATCCCTGAGCAGCTCGGATTTTTTTATCGTCAGATAATCTATCCACCCAAATCTGGTTTCCTTCAGTTCTAATTGATACCATTGAGGGTAAGCTATGATTAATAGAACCAAGTTGCCCTTTTATTTCAATAGAACTTAAGTTCAGATTAACATTAACACCAGGTGGCAATACTATTGGTTTTTTTGCTAAACGAGACAACCTTAAACCTCCTACTCCTACCAGATATAGGCAACAACTTCTCCACCTATTCTAAGCTTCCGAGCTTCTCTATCACTCATGACTCCTTGTGAGGTAGATATTACGGCAATACCTAATCCGTTGAGTACCTTAGGTATCTTGCTATTCTTTACATAGAAACGAACTCCAGGTTTGCTGATTCTTTTCAAATCACTGATAATTCGCTCTCTACCTGCGCCATACTTAAGGTATATCCTTAATATTTTCTTTATTCCAAGTTCGATAGTCTCATACTTTACTAGGTAACCTTCGGAAAAAAGAACTTTAGCCACTGAATTCTTTTCTGTGGAAAAAGGTATATCCACAAACTCTTTAAACTCCCGATTCGCATTCCTTATACGGGTAAGCATATCAGCAATAGGATCGTATATCATAATTAATTTATTCTCCTTGCTTTACCAGCTCGCTTTTTTCACACCGGGAATATATCCCTCGTGTGCCATCCGGCGGAAACATATTCTGCAAATACCGAAATCTCTTAGAAAGGCTCTCGGTCTTCCGCAAATCCCACACCGGTGGTATGCTCTTACCTTAAACTTAGATGTTCTTTTGGATTTAATTATCAATGATTTTTTAGCCAATTAGGGAAACCTCCTTACCTTGTGATAAAGGGAAAACCCATAAATTCAAGAAGAGCTTTTCCTTCTTCATCAGTCTTAGCTGTAGTAGTTACAGAAATGTTCATCCCCATAATTTTACCAACTTTCTCGTAAGGTATTTCGGGAAATATTAACTGCTCAGTGATACCAGTATTAAAGTTACCCCTACCATCAAATGACTTAGTGGATAGGCCTTTGAAATCTCTGATCCTGGGAAGGGCAACATTAATTAACTTATCAACAAACTCATACATTTTCTCTCCCCGTAGGGTTACCATACAGCCAATGGGCATACCTTTTCTAAGTTTAAAACTAGCAATAGATTTTTTTGCTCTCCTGACCACCGGTTTTTGTTTAGCTATCATCTTTATTTCTTCCACAGTCTGATCAAGAATTTTGCTATCTGATTTTGCTTCACCAATACCGCGGTTAATAGTAACCTTTACCAGTTTTGGAACTGCTAGAACATTAGTATATCCAAATTTTGCCATCATCTGTGGAACCACTTTATTTCTATATTTATCAAGTAATTCGCTCATAATACCTCCTTATTTCTTATCCAGCTCCTCACCACACCTGGCGCATACCCTGCTCTTTTCTTTATTGCTCAGGATCTTAGCTTTTATCCTAACCGGTTCTTTGCAGTTTGGACAATAAATCATAACTTTCCCTGCAAAAATTGGATTTTCCTGACTGACTATACCACCCTTACTCTTCTTGCTTTGACGGGTGTGTCTCTTAACCATACTTACATTTTGAACCACAATTTTATCCTCATCAGGTATTACCCTGAGCACTTTTCCTTTCTTACCTTTATCCTTTCCTGATAATACTATAACTAAATCATCTTTCTTTATACGCAAGCCAGCACCTCCTAAACAACTTCCGGTGCAAGAGAAATAATTTTCATATATTTCTTTTCTCTTAATTCTCTAGCAACCGGACCGAATATTCTGGTACCCCTCGGGTCACCAGTATCGTTTAAGATAACTGCTGCGTTATCGTCAAATCTTACATAAGAGCCGTCTGGTCTTCCCACCTCTTTTCTGGTTCTAACCACCACAGCTTTTACCACATCACCTTTACTAACCATACCACCAGGACTGGCTACTTTGACAGTAGCAACTATTAAGTCTCCAACAGTACCAGTTTTTCTATTAGACCCTCCAAGTACTCTAATCACAGAAATTATTTTAGCTCCGGTGTTATCAGCTACTATCAATCTACTGTAGGGTTTAATCATTTTAGCCTCCGAAGCTTTCAGCAGTCTTAAGTATTTCTAAGATCTGCCACCTTTTAGTTTTACTTAAAGGTCTGAACTCGATTATTTTAACTGTATCGCCTACATGAGAGGTGTTATCTTCATCATGAGCATAGTATTTATGTTTCTTATGTACAACTTTACGATAAAGAGGGTGTCTAAAAACATGAACCACTTCAATAACTCTGGTTTTATCCATCTTATCGCTTATAATCTTTCCAATAAATTCCTTTTTAGACATAGGGCACCCCTAAAGACTTCTCATGAGCAATGGTTAGTAATCGAGCAATCTCTTTTCTAACTTCTCTAATTCGAGAGACATTCTTCAATTTATTTACTGCCACTTGAAATCTTAAACTGAATAACTCCTGTTTAAGATCATTCATGCGCTTTTCTAACTCATCTTTGCTTAGCTCTCTAAGTTCTTGCGGTTTCATAATTAACCTCACTTTTATTCGTTTCCTTAACCACAACTTCGGTAGAGATAGGCAATTTTTGTGTCGCAATCCTGAATGCATCTCGTGCTTCCTGCTCAGGGATCCCGCCCAATTCGAACATAATTCTACCGGTCTTAACTACAGCAACCCAGAATGATGGTTCAGCTTTACCCCCACCCATTCTAACTTCAAGAGGTTTTTTAGTAACCGGCTTGTCAGGGAAAATCCTTATCCACATTTTTCCCCCTTTTTTTAGATAGCGAACGAGCGTTATCCTAACTGCTTCAATTTGTTGAGCTGTAATCCAGGAAGGTTCAAGTGCTTTAAGTCCAAACTCACCGAAAGCAAGAGCTGATCCTCTCTTGGCATACCCACTCATTCTTCCTCTGTGTTGTTTTCTAAATTTAACCCGTTCTGGCATCAGCACTGTCCATCACTCTCCTCTTGCTTCCAATATCTACCTTGTCTTTCATTTTCCTAAAGACCCAGACTTTGATTCCGATACGACCAAATTTTATCAAGGCCTCGGTAAAACCATAATCAATATCTGCTCTTATGGTATGAAGAGGAACACGGCCCTCTCTATACCATTCTGTGCGGGCAATTTCAGCTCCACCTAATCTACCACTACAGGATATTTTTATTCCTTTTGCTCCACTCTTCATAGCCCTAAATATTGCTTGCTTCATTGCTCTTTTATGAGATACTCTTTTTTCTATCTGAGAGGCTACATTTTCAGCAATCAATTGGGCATTAAGAGAAGGCTCTTTTTGCTCTTCAATGGAAATACTCACCTGTTTTTGGGAGATTTTTTCAAGCTGATTTCTTAACTCTTCAGTAATAGCTCCATGCCTGCCGATCACCATTCCTGGCCTGGAGGTATGGATTATTACCTTTACCCTATTACCCATTCTTTCGATTTCGATTAAGGAAATACCGCTTTGAAAATACTTTTCCTTTACCAGTTTTCGAATTTTATAATCTTCCTTTAGGTATTCACCAAAGACTTTACCTTCAGCAAACCATCTGTTTCTCCACTCAATTGATAAACCTATACGAAATCCTGTGGGATGTACTTTCTGTCCCAAATAAACACCCCCTAATCTTTTTCTTTAACTACCACTGAAATATGGCTGTGGCGTTTTAATATTACATGAGCTCTACCAAATGCTCTCGGTAAAAGCCTTTTAGCCCTCGGGCCTTCATCAACAAATGCTTTAGCTATCATAAGCTTATCTTTATTTAAGCCATAATTATGAGTAGCATTAGCAACTGCAGATTGAAGAACTTTAAAAATAAGCCTGGACCCTTTGTATTGGGGCAGTGTTTGCAGTATTGCAAGTGATTCAATTGCCTTTTTCCCTCTAATTAAATCTATCACCCTGCGTGCTTTCTGGGGTGATATACGAGCGAATTTATGTTGCGCAAATACCTCAACCATAATAACTCCTTATTTTAGAGCCTTTGATCGCTCTTTACCTTTTGTACCATGACCTCTAAAAGTCCTGGTAGGAGCAAATTCTCCCAATTTATGCCCAGTCATATCCCTGGTAACATATACAGGGACATGGATACGCCCATTATAGACAGCGATTGTATGCCCTACCATTTCCTGAATAACAAACGATCTACGAGACCAGGTTTTGATTAGAAATTTTTCACCTTTCTCGTTCATACTGGTAATTCTTTTTAATAGCTTGGGTTCTACGAAAATATCTTTCTCAGCCAAGTTTATTTACCCCTCCTCTTTAAAATAAATCTATCTGAGGGTCTCTTTCCTCTCCTCGTTTTATATCCCCTGGTGGGCTTTCCCCAGGGAGATTTGGGAGAAGGCATTCCTACGCTTGCTTTACCTTCACCACCACCATGGGGATGATCGACTGGATTCATTGCTTTTCCACGAACATGGGGTCTTCTACCAAGATATCGGCTTCTTCCAGCGTTACCCAGAGTAATATTTGCATGTTCAGCATTTCCTAATATTCCCACCGTAGCACGGCAATCTAAATGAACTTTACGCATTTCTTTTGAAGGAAGCCTGATAATAGCATATTCTCCTTCTTTATCCAGAAGTTGCGCTGCTGTTCCAGCTGACCGCACCAGAACACCTCCACGCCCGGGTATTAACTCCAGATTATGAATAAAGGTCCCCGGTGGTAAATATCTTAAAATAGTAGCGTTACCAATTTTTGGTTCCACTTTTAGACCTGACTCAACTGTATTGCCTATGGCTAATCCCTCAGGATAAAGGATATAAGCTTTCTCCCCATCTTCATATTGAAGAAGAGCCAGGTAAGCTGATCTGTTGGGATCGTACTCTATACTGTTGACTACAGCTTTTACCCCGTCTTTTCTCCTGGTAAAGTCAATCTTTCTGTATAACCTTTTAGCCCCTCCGCCCCTGTGGCGAGAGGAGATTGTCCCCTGATTGTCTCTACCCATAGGTCTATGCCTGAAATAGGTTAAGCTGCTTTCGGGTTCTTTGTCAGTTAACAAAGAGCGATCCTCGATGGTCATATGCCTTCTTCCAGGGGTTGTTGGTTTAAATGTTTTTACAGCCATATTATTAATCTCCCTTTATTATCCTGTTTCAAAGATTGGAATTTTCTGACCGGTTTTAATTTTTACATAAGCTTTTTTACGAGCAGGCCTTAAACCTTCAGATTTTCCATATCTTACTTTTCTTCTAACTAACTTAAGAACATTTACTCTCTCTACATCTACTTTAAAAGCATGCCAAACTGCTTCTTTAATTTCTGTTTTATTAGCTTTAGGGTTTACTAAAAAGGAGTAAATATTTTGCTCTTTAGCCATCAATAGGCTCTTCTCGGTTAGTATTGGTTTTACCAGAACCCTTAGGAAATCCATGTTTTACTCCTTTCTATTAATATCTCAAATGCTTCTTTTTCCATGATGACAAACTGGGCTGCTAAAAAATCGCGAACATTTAATTCCTCAAGAGGGGTAACTTTTACTCCAGGAATGTTTCTAAAAGATTTATAGACGGACTCTTTAGATCCCAGGGTTACCAACAAAGATTTGTTTCCATTTATGGCAAGCCTTAAAAGTATTTCGTTAGCTTTCTTAGTTGAAGGATTTTCTAAATAAAAACCTTCTAATAGGAGCAGAAACCCATTTTGAGCTTTATATCTAATGACCTCAGACATGACTTTCTTTTTTTGTTTAGAATTGACTTTAAGATAGTATTCCTTAGGCTCAAGAGCAAAAGTGTGTCCACCCTTACGCCATAAAGGGGACCTGATACTACTAACTCTGGCTCTACCGGTATGTTTTTGTGCCCAGGGTTTTTTTCCTCCCCCAGTTACCTCGCCACGACTTTTAGTGGCTAAAGTACCTTGCCTGTCATTAGTTTCGATAGATTTTATTACCTCATAAGCACCTGGCAATCCGGTTATGGGTAAATCCCCTCCTTCAATATCAAGTTCAGTTTCTATATTTTCTTTTAAATTGAAGACCTTAATTTTCATTGGGGGACCTCACAATTACCAGGCTTCCATTGGCACCTGGAACGCTACCTTTGACTAATATCAGGTTCTTATCAGAGAAAACTTTTAATATAGTTAGGTTTTTGACAGTTACTTTACTTGCTCCATAATGACCGGGCATCTTTTTCCCTTTGAAAACCTTACCAGGTGTTGACCTATTCCCTATTGCTCCAACCCTTCTATGCCATTGGGCGGCTCCGTGAGTTCTGTTACCACCACTGAAACTCCATCTTTTCATAGCACCGGTGAAGCCTCTTCCTTTGGAAACGCCAGTGATATCTACTCCTTCACCTTCATTAAAAATCTCAACTGTAATTATATCTCCAGTAACATAAGATTCTGGATTAACATCCAGGGTTTTAACAATTCTTAAAGGTGGAAGGTTATATTTCTTCATTATTCCGAGTTCGGGTTTATTTAGTTTGTCTGCATGAACTACTTCAAAACCAACTTCCAATCCTTTTCCCTGTTTTCTAATCACATAGCATGGACCTGCAGAAACTATGGTTGCTCCCATCGCTAAACCGGAAGAAGTAAAATATTGAGTCATCCCTATCTTTCTTCCAAGAATACTTTTCATATTACTCTCCCTATAACCTAACCAGGATGTCCACTCCAACAGGTAATAACAAATTAGTCAAGGCTTGAATTACCTCCGGTGTTGGGTCCAGAATTTCAATCAACCTCTTGTGAATCCTCATTTCAAAATGCTCACGAGAATCTTTATCTACATGAGGTGATCGTAACACACAGTATAGTTTTCTATCTGTCGGCAAAGGTGTTGGTCCAGAAACAGTTGCACCCCTGCTTTTAGCAGTTTCAACTATCTGTTTGGCAGCATAGTCAAGTATTTGATGGTCATAGGAGCGAAGCTTAATCCTCATTTTTTGTTTATATCCCACTTAAATCAACCTGCCTTACTCTAAAATCTTGGTAACCACACCTGCTCCCACGGTACGGCCACCTTCACGAATGGCGAACCGAAGACCCTCTTCTATGGC
>QLUP01000020.1 GCA_018725485.1 Candidatus Lithacetigena glycinireducens
AGAAGTACAGGAATTCCTGCATACAGCTTCGCTTTTGAAAATGATGAAGAGAAGCGGTATTTCACATACTCTTTTAACAGGTAAAACCCTGGGTATGATATTTGAGAAACCATCTACCCGTACCCGGGTCTCCTTTGAAGTGGCCACTTTTGAATTGGGAGGACATGCCCTTTATTTGGGAGCCCAGGACTTGCAATTAAAACGCGGAGAAACTATTGGCGACACTGCCCAAACACTATCTCGCTATTTAAGTGGAATCATGGGAAGGGTCTTTTCTCACCAAACACTGGTGGAGTTAGCTCAATTTGCCCATATACCGGTTATCAATGGTTTATCCGACTTACACCACCCCTGCCAGGCGTTGGGTGATTTATTGACTATCAAAGAAAAGAAGGGTGGTTTCAAAGGGATAAAACTAACCTACATAGGTGACGGTAATAATGTTTGCAACTCCCTGCTAATTGGTGGAGCTAAAGTCGGTTTAAATGTTTCTGTAGCTGCTCCTCCTGGTTATGAACCTCCAAAAGGGATTATTGAACAGGCTAACTTAATCGCTAAAACCACCGGTTCGGTCATTGAAATAACCAATGACCTAAGCCAGGCTATTAAAAATGCTGATGCAATTTACACAGATGTTTGGGCAAGTATGGGGCAGGAAAGTGAAACCGAAGCCAGAAAAAAGATATTCCTGACATACCAGGTAAATATGAAGCTTTTGTCTTTTACTACTCCTGAGGTTATCGTACTTCATTGCCTTCCAGCTCACCGTGGTGAAGAAATAACTGATGAGGTTATGGATGGCATTCATTCAGCTGTCTTTGACCAGGCTGAAAACAGGTTACACGCCCAGAAGGCAGTATTGGCACTATTGCTATAGAGGTGCAAATGATTAACGGTAAAAATACCGTGGTTATTGCCCTCGGTGGCAATGCCATTTTACAGGCTAACGACAGGGGAACCCTGGAAGAACAATATCGCAACCTCAAGGAAACTGTTCATCACATAATGCCCTTCCTGATGAGAGAGGATATAAAGGTGGTGGTTACCCATGGAAATGGACCACAGGTAGGCAACGCCCTTCTTAGATCTGAAATCAGTAAAAATATTATCCCTCCTCACACCCTTGATGTCTGCGGAGCTGAAACTCAGGGAAGCATAGGTTATATGGTTGCCCAGACTATTCAGGAAGAATTTTATAAAATCAATATTCCCCGGGTGGTGGTTTCCGTGGTAACCCGCACTCTGGTGAGCACAGACGACCCGGCTTTCCAAAATCCAACCAAATATATCGGACCTTTTTACTCTGAAAATGAAGCCAAAAAACTTGCTGAGGAAAAAGGCTGGATAGTTAAGGAGGATTCAGGTAGGGGCTGGAGAAGGGTAGTTCCTTCACCTATACCACAGGAAATTGTTGAATACAGGGCTATCTATGACCTGGTAAACCATGGTCACTTAGTGGTTTCTACTGGTGGTGGTGGCATTCCCGTGGTAAAAAGAGACGAACGACTGGAAGGTATTGAAGCGGTAATAGATAAAGATTTAGCCTCAGCGGTATTAGCTACCGAGCTTAAAGCCAGGCAGTTTATAATCCTTACCGGTGTGTCCCAGGTGTCAATTAATTTTGGAAAACCCGATGAAATGAAGTTGACATCACTAACCCTGGAAGAAGCCCAAAAATATCATTCTGAAGGCCAATTTCCCCCAGGAAGCATGGGGCCAAAAATAGCCTCAGCTATTAAATACCTGGAAGCTACTGATGGTGAAGTCTTGATTACCTCCTCAGAAGCCTTATACCCTGCTTTAAAAGGAGAGGATGGAACCTGGATTAGTAGAGGTTAATTTTATTTATTAAGAAGGCGAAATTCATTGGATAGAGAAATTACTATTGACGATGAAGAGTTTATGAGTGTAGCCATCAGTATTTTTGATGGCCTAAAATCATTCTTTGGTGGGAAACTCCAAAACATTGTATTGGTGGTGGAAGATCAACCTTCCGAAGAGCAATTACAGAGTTTAAACATAAAGAACAACCAACAACTTTTAGGACTTTACCAGGGATGCCCCTATTCCAACCGGGGAGTGAGATATAATCTCGTAGCTCCCGACAAGATAGTGCTATTTAAAAATAATATTGAACAGCGAGCTAAATCTAAGGAGGAGATCCCAGATATTATTGAAAAGGTTTTGATACATGAAATTGGTCATTACTTAGGTTTAGGTGAACAAAAATTAAGATTGTTAGAAAAGAAAAATAAGGTCAGGTTTTGACAGGCATGGTAATAGTAATTGATTTTGGCTCTCAATACACCCAGCTTATAGTCAGAAAGATAAGAGAGTTGGGCTTTCGCTCGGAGATATTACCTTTTAACACCCCCATAGAAGAAATAATAAATAAAAAACCCGGGGCAATAATTCTTTCTGGTGGTCCCCGAAGCGTAACCGAAAAAAATGCTCCAACCATTAATCCACTTATCTGGACCTTAGGCATTCCCCTGTTGGGCATTTGCTATGGTATGCAGTTAATAAGCCAACAGTTTGGAGGAAAGGTGGCTTCTTCTCCCACCAAAGAATATGGCTCTTCTTTACTGGTTTTGAACAAGTATTTGCATGATGAAAGCCCCTTATTTAAAGATGTACCCTCGCAAGATACTGTCTGGATGAGCCATGGTGATTATATCTCTTCACTACCATCTTCTTTCACCGCCTATGCTTCTACTGAATCCTGTCCTTTCGCTGCTATGGGAAATCCGGAAAAAAGAATCTATGGTGTGCAGTTCCACCCTGAAGTTACCCATACCCATTCAGGGAAGAAAATTCTTCATAACTTCCTATCGGTTGTCGCTGGATTAAAGCCTGATTGGAGTATTAAGTCCTATCTGGAAGAAATAACATCTTCTATAAAAGCCTTCGTGGGCGAGGGAAAAGTCATAGTTGCCCTTAGCGGGGGAGTAGATTCCACCATAATGATAACCTTACTTAGCAAAACCCTGCCCGGTCAAATTTATCCCATATTTATTGACCACGGGCTTCTTAGATTCCAGGAAGCGGATGAAGTTTTGCAGGCACTGGCTAAGCTTGGTATACCCGTTAACTTAGTAAACGCTCAGGATAGGTTCTTTAAAGCCCTTAAAAAAGTTAAAGATGGAGAAAAAAAGAGAAAAATCATGGGCAGAGAGTTCATCATGGTTCTGGAAGCTGAAGCACAGAAAATACCTGGAGTAACCCACCTTGCCCAGGGTACTATCTATCCCGATGTAATTGAAAGCGCAGTTTCAGTAAGCGGTTTAGCTGCTAAAATAAAAACCCACCATAATGTTGGTGGTCTCCCCAAAAGGTTAAGATTAAAGCTGGTTGAACCCCTGAGGTACTTGTTTAAAGACGAGGTCAGGGAGTTAGGCAAATTATTAGGACTTCCCCTTAGCATCATAGAAAGAAGACCTTTTCCAGGACCTGGCCTGGCAGTGAGAATGCTGGGAGAAGTAACTATGGATAGGGCTAACAAGCTTAGAATGGTTGACGAGATATTTAGAGATGAGCTAAAGAAATGGGAGGGCTATAAAAACATCTGGCAGGCTTTTGCAGTTCTTACCGGTGTAAAAACGGTGGGGGTAAAGGGTGATGAAAGAAGTTATGAAGAACTAGTAGCCATCAGGGCTGTTTCCTCAACCGATGGAATGACTGCCGATTGGATAGAAATTCCTCCTGCTGTTTTAAGAAAAATATCTGAAAGAATAACCCGCGAGGTAGCTGGTGTTAACCGGGTGGTTTATGACATCACCACCAAACCGCCCTCTACTATTGAATGGGAATAAATTACTTTCCCATCCTTCTTTCTCTTTTTTGGTAGTCTTCTAATACTTTTTTTAACTCCTCAAGACTAAAATCAGGAAAATAGCAGGGTAGAAAAAACAGCTCAGCATAGGCTATCTGAAACAATAAAAAGTTACTTATCCTCATTTCTCCCGAAGTCCTTATTAATATATCTACTGGTGGACTTAAGTGAGTATCCAGACAGGAATAAAACACCTCTTCGGTTATAGCGCTGGCTTGAAGTTGCCCCTGTAAAACCTTTTCCACTACTTTCCTGCTGGCTCGGACGATTTCGTCTTTACTTCCATAATCAACCGCCAGGTTCAAAATAAGCCCCTGATTATTCTGGGTCATTTTTTCACTTTTATCTATGGCCAATGCTAATGATGAAGGAATGCGGTCCTTTCTACCTATATGAACAAGTTTTACCTTTTCTTTATGCAGGTTTTCTATTTCTTGGTTAATAATTTGTTCAGCCAATCGCATCAGGTAAGACACCTCTTCCCTGCTTCTATTCCAATTTTCGGTTGAGAAAAGGAAAAAGGTCATGCATTTGATCCCCAGGTCTAAACCGGTCCTTACCAGCTCTTTAACCCTGAGAAAACCCTGTTTGTGACCTTCAAAAGATGGCAAACCCCTCTCTTTTGCCCACCTTCGGTTTCCATCTACAATGAAGGCAATATGATTAACCATAATAATCAGGTTATGGTGTTAAGAGCATTTGGTCCAACCGCAGTTATAACAGGTCGGACAACCCTCCTGATAAGAAAGGGGGTCAGAGCATTCCGGACAAAACTTCACGCCCCTCCCTTCAAGTTGAGCCTGTCCCCTTTCCTTCCCATATACTGCTATTACTGTTTCTATCCCGCTCTCTTTTTTTCCGTTTTCTTCTATCTTTTTATATTTATCTTCGCCATCGTCTTTATTTAGTGGTTCAAAAGTCAAAACCGGAGAAATAAGGGTGGGCGTATGATTTTGCCGATTGTGATTCTCACGAGAGATTATTTCTTTAAGAGCCCTGCTTATGCCATTAGCCACCGACCTCAAACCATCTGGAGAAAGCTTATAAGTAACCGGACACAGTGGATTATCTAATTGGTCGGTAATTACCTCTATAGGGATGCCATACTGAAGAGAAATAGAAGTTAAACGGGCTATAGCCTCCAGTTCAGCTGGAGCACCAGCACCTGATAGGCTGGCGAAAACTTCTACAGGTTTACAATTTTCATCAAGGTTGACCGTTACATAAAGAGATGAGTCTTCTGCTGACCTGTATTTCCTGGTAAAACCCCTGAGAATTCGTGGTCTTTCGGGAAATATTCTCTTTAAGGGTTTTTTATCGCTCTCTTCGACTGCCCTGGGTGCCATAAGCACCTGGGTATCTAATGAACCATCACGATAAATGGTTACGCCTTTACACCCTTCCTGATAGGCCAATAAGTATATTTTCTTAACATCTTCAACAGTGGCGTTCCTCGGTAAGTTCACCGTCTTAGAGATAGAGTTATGTATGTAGGTTTGCCAGGCACCTTGCATTTTTACATGCCATTCTGAATCAATATCATAAGATACAGGAAAACATTTCTTAAGTTCTTCAGGAGCGTTTTCCACCTTCCTCAAAGACCCGCCTTGGTTTATTATCTGTTCAACTAATAAATCGGCGTCATAACCTTTTAGCTCAGCATCTTCCACCAAAGTAGGAACTATTTCGTTAAAATCACCAGCGGTGATTGACCTCTTGTAAGCCAGAGCAAAGAAAGGCTCCACCCCACCCGCCACCCCTGCCAGAATAGATAGGGAACCGGTGGGAGCCACCGTGGTAGTAGCTGCATTTCTCATTAACCTTCCCTCAGTTTTCCAGCGCGATTTTTCGTAAGCCGGAAAGGGTCCCCTTAATTTCGCTAACTCTGTAGAAGCATCTGCGGAAGTTTCACTCAGGTAACGAGAGATTTTCTTAGCTTCTTCAATAGCTTCCTCACTATCATAGGGAAGACCTAATAAAGAAAGCGCATCTGCCCAACCCATCACTCCCAGGCCAATTCTACGGTTTTTCTGAGTTTTCTCTTTAATAGCTTCCACGGGATATTTATTTACTTCAATTACATTATCAAGAAAGTGAACGGCCTCAAAAATAGTTTTTTTGAATAGTTCAAAGTCCCAATGGTAAGATCCATTTTCCCTTTTTAACATGGCTTTGAGGTTAATACTACCAAGATTGCAGGAATCGTAAGGAGCCAGGAACTGCTCTCCACAGGGGTTGGTGCTCTCTATTTCCTCTCCATCCACCGGGTCTAAAGATTTTGCACGATCAATAAATAATACCCCGGGGTCCCCAGTTTCCCAGGCACGAGTAGCTATCCGGTTAAACACTTCATTGGCATCAAGATGTGCTTTAATTTCACCGGTTTGGGGGTCAACCAGCGGATAGGAAGAAGAGTTAAATAAAGCCTCCATAAAATCACCTGTGATACCTACTGAAAGATTAAAATTACGAAAAGTTTTTTTATCAGCTTTAGCGTCAATAAAAAGAAGAATATCCGGGTGGTCTATCCATAAAACCCCCATCATAGCTCCCCGCCTAACTCCACCTTGAGCTATAGTTTCACACATCACATCAAATACTCTCATAAAGGAGAGTGGACCGCTCGCAGGTTGCCCGGTGCTTTTAACTATAGAACCAACCGGTCTAAGGTGGGATAAAGACATTCCGATACCTCCACCGGTTTTCATAATTAAAGCCCCCTCTTTTACTGCCTGGAAAATTCCTTCTACAGAATCATCGACTTTTATCACAAAGCAGGCTGATAACTGCCCCAAAGGCCTTCCAGCATTTATCAGGGTAGGTGTGTTAGGCAAAAACCTGAAAGAGGTTAGTAAGTCATAAAAAGACTGTTCGGTCTCTTTTACCTCTTCTTCAGTTGCTCCAAACAGGGTATCAGCCGAAGCTATAAATTTTGCCACTCTCCTGAACATTTCCTCAGGAGTTTCTACAATGTTTCCCTGATGGTCGCGAGCTAAGTATCTCTGTTCCAGAACTTTCTGGGCAACATGTCCAAATATCATATTTCTCTCCTTTCCGGGGTCTTGAGGTTCAATATAATTATAACTTATCTTTACAATTTAGAATTATCTAAAGAGTTTAATATATTCTTTTTATAGAGGTCATAAAGTGCTCTTAATTTTGACACTTCCTCTATCATTTCGATGTGTAAATTTGATATTTCCTGGTAATTTTCCGATTCAAACGCTTCTTTTAAACGGGTGAATAACGATTTCTCTTTACTACTATCTTTCATAAGGTATCGCTTTTTCTGATCTATCTTTTCCCAAAAAAGAGAATCAAGGTCAGTAGCTTCTTCGGTATGGTTTAAGTATTTACATCCCCTGATAAATTCTATGTTTGAAGGAATTATCCTGCCAATAATCTCCGTTCCCCACCTTGACAGGGCTCCTTTTTTGAAGGAATTAATGATTTCGGTGTTAAATACTTCGCCTTCTAACAATAGTGTAGGATTTTCCCTGAAACCTTTTTCAAATACCTGAACCACTTCCCAAACCGTCCTGGGAGATTTCCCAAAAAAGCTCTCTCTTTCCTGTTGGGTGAAATCATCATATACATTAAGTTCCGTTCTGTAGCCTCTATTTTTTTCAAGGTATAACTTATTATCTCCACATTGGCGTGAGAAATTATCTTCTAAAGTTGCTTCGTCTAACTCATGTTCAACAATGTATCTAATCCCCTCTAATATTCCTAAATATGAGGCAGCTACATATAAATAAGTGTTAGATGTGGGGTTGGGAGACCTTAGTTCAAACCTGGTTGCCTGGGGATTGTTTTGTTCTCTAATCAACCCTACCAGCACAGTTCTATTTCTGCTGGGTTTTTCTTTACTATGACCTATAGAAGCTACAATGCTCACCGGTGCTTCAAAACCAGGCTTTAACCGATTTAAGGCGTCATTGGTATAGGTTATAAACAGGTTGGATAATTCGTAATTTTTCAGGAGACCCATGATAGCTCCCCAGCCTATAGGGCTTAAAAAACCATCATTTATAGAGGAAAATAAGTTAATCGTTTTTCCATTATGCAGGAGAAGTGCTAAACCCAGGTGAGTGTGCTTGCCACTTCCAGCTACTCCCTCTATAGGCTTAGCGGAAAAGGTTACTTCTAAACCATACAGTTTAAAGATTTCTTCTATAAGATCCCTTATAAAGAAATCATTATCTGCAGCCTGTAGCGATTGCTCAAATCTCCAGTCGATCTCCAGCTGTTCCATAACATAACTCAGTTTCCCCTGAGCGGTCATCCTTGAAGCTATACCACCTACTTCTTTATGGCCCATTTCCGGATAAAAACCGTATTTTTCCATTAATACCATGGTTTCTTCCAGGGCTGACCTGACTGAACCCACTGTCTTTTTCCAATACTGTTCCTTTAGCATTTGAGAGGTTGAAAGTTTTTCTACATCAGCAGGGATTTCCGGTGTTTTTACCCAGAATTCCAGCTCAGTACCGACTGTCAACTGAACCTCCCTGATTTCATCTACCGAAGCAACCCCATAGTAATTTAATACCTGTGGTTTATTTTTGAATAATTTAATTAATTCTTCAACTATGTACTTGTGGCATCTTTTCAAAACAGACCTGGAATCCACGAATTTTCCTGAGTGCTCCAGAAAAGAAGGTATTTTAATTGTACCCGTAGGCAAGCCGGTATCTTCATCTATTAAATCATAGTTATAATCAACGAGCCACTTAGCATCCATGTCAGGTGCAAGACTAACCATAGCATTATTAAGGGAGGCAATTCCCGGAAGCACCACGCTGGAACCATCTGTTTGAATGCCCTTTTCCATGATTTGCTCCATATTATTCAAGAACAGTGAAACTGGTATTTTCTCATCAGTACTATTTCCCCCCAGGTCTACAGCCACCAGGGAAACAAACCTGATATTTTTGTTGGTAGCAAGAATGCTTTTCAGGGATTGAGGATTAAGAAGGTTTTTAGATAAAAAATAAATTAGACTGCTGTTTTTTGCCTGGTTATTGGTTTGCTGCATTATTGGTCGCCTCCTGAAACATCAGCGTTATTAAAGATATTATACTCCTTAGCCAATTCATTTATGCTGTTTTTGTATGTAAAAAATTACCTATTTTCTGTATATTTAATTTCCTGAAATTAAATATGTTTTTGGTAAAAGATAGGATGCTGATTATAAACGGGTTGTATTAGTTAATTAGATTTAAGAAGTAATGCTCTTCTGCTGAGATTTAAGGTAAAATTTAATTGTGGAGATTGAAAATAAATTATTCCAGTTAGGTGAATCTGCGCGTTTTGACCTCTGTAATTCACGCAGAGAAAGAGAAAGTAGCTTTTCTTACCTTATCCACCCGGCAGTTTTGCCTGGTGGTGGATGCATTAATTTATTAAAGGTTCTCTACACCAACGAATGTAGTGGAGAGTGCTTTTATTGTGCTAATTACTGCAACTCGCCTAAAAAAAGATTAAGTTTTAAACCCGACGAATTGGCAAAAATCTTCTTTAGTTTTTATCAGCAAGAATATGTTAAAGGTCTCTTCTTAAGCTCTGGATTGGGATTAGACCACAATCAAACTCAACAGGAAATGATTGATACCATAGAAATATTGAGAAAAAAATTCATGTTTAAAGGATATATACACCTGAAGATTTTACCAGGGGTAAAAGAAGACCTGATAATTCGTGGTTTAGAATTAGCTGATAGGGTGTCAATCAATCTGGAAGCCCCTTCCGATTACCGACTGAAAATGCTTTCCCGAAAAAAAATAAATTATGATGATTTACTGGGAAAAATAAGCTTTATTAAAAACACCATAGATAAAAGGCACTTAAAAAAAGACCAAACTACCCAGTTTGTAGTAGGAGCAAGCGAAGAAAGCGATAAAGAAATATTGTCTCGTACTTTTAATCTCTATCAGGATTTCCAGCTTAAAAGGGTTTACTACTCTGCCTTTAAACCTCTACCTTCTACCCCTTTTTCTAATAAAGAAGCCACCCCCTTAATTAGAGAAGTCAGGCTCTACCAGGCAGACTTCTTATTAAGAGAATATAACTTCCACTTAAGGGATATTTTGTTTGGCTCTCAGGATACCTTGAATAGAGAAATTGACCCCAAGTTAATGTATGCCAGGCTTCATCCTGAGATTTACCCAGTAGAAATAAACAAAGCTGATTACTTTTCCTTATTGAAGGTTCCCGGTATTGGTCCTAAATCTGCTAAAAGAATCATAGAAAACAGGAGAAAAAACACTTATAAAACTACCAATGAACTAAAAAGTACTGGTGCTGTCTTGAAAAGAGCTTTACCTTTTATCACCCTTAATGGGAAAATACCTGAAAAACTTAATGAAGTTACTAACCAATTAAAAATGGAATGGAGGGAAGCTATATGATAAAACGATATACCCGACCTGAGATGGGTAAAATCTGGGAAGATACTTATAAGTATCAAAAATGGCTTGAGGTGGAAATAGCTGTTTGCGAAGCCCAGTTTGAACTGGGTAACATACTTGAAGAATCCCTGAAGATAATTAAAGAAAGAGCTTCTTTTGACATTAATCGCCTTGAAGAAATAGAACAGGTGGTTAAGCATGAGGTAATAGCTTTTTTAACTGCTGTTGGAGAAGCAGTTGGACCAGAGGCTAAGTATATTCATATGGGATTAACCTCTTCTGATGTGATTGATACCAGCTTGGCTCTCCAGATGAAAGAATCAGCAGAACTAATAATTAAAGGGTTGCTGGTTCTTAAAAATGTCTTACGGGAAAAAGCTTTCCAGTACAAGAATACGCCCTGCATCGGCAGAACTCATGGAATTCATGCTGAACCGATGGTTTTAGGTTTGAAATTTACCCTCTGGTACGAAGACCTCAAAAGATGCCTTATCAGAGTGGAACAGGCAAAAGAGATTATTAGTTTCGGTAAAATATCAGGACCTATTGGCACTTTTTCCAGTATATCACCGGAAGTGGAAGAAATTGTCTGTCAGAAACTTGGCTTAAAACCTGAGCCAGTCGCTACGCAGGTAGTTCAAAGGGATAGACACGCTGAATTTATGCTTGCTCTGGCTCTCGTAGCTTCCTTTTTGGAAAAGATAGCTCTGGAAATCAGGCACCTTCAAAGAACTGAGGTGAGAGAAGTAGAGGAACCATTTAGCTACGGGCAAAAAGGCTCTTCGGCTATGCCCCATAAAAAAAATCCCATAGGTTCTGAAAATATCTGTGGTCTGGCGAGGTTAGTTCGTTCAAATGCTTTTGCTTCCCTGGAAAATATAGCCCTCTGGCATGAAAGAGACATCTCTCATTCCTCAGTGGAAAGAGTGATAATACCTGATAGTATCATACTGGTTGATTATATGATAAACAGGTTAACAGGAATTCTGCAAAACCTGATTATCCACCCGGAAAGGATGCTGGAAAACCTTGAAGTAAGTTTTGGTTTGTACAATTCTCAGAAAATACTCCTCGCTTTGACTGATAAAGGTCTTAGCAGGGAAAGAGCTTATGAAATAGTTCAAAAAATTGCTCTTGAATGCTGGGAAAAAGGTACAAGTTTTAAAACTGCCCTTTCTAACCATAACGAAATCATTAAATATCTTACAGTGTGAAGAATGGGGTCAACTCTATTTTAATTCTCTTTAGAATGGGTTTAGAATGGGGTCAACTCTATTTTAATTCTCTT
>QLUP01000200.1 GCA_018725485.1 Candidatus Lithacetigena glycinireducens
CTGCTATACATTCCTCAAAATTGTTGGGACCCTTAAGCCAACCTGCATACGCATTTAAATTCATTAATATTAAAAAAATAATAAAAAGGCCGCCTATAACTAATAAAGCAATTTCTTTCCTAGAAAACCTCGTTCTCATTTGCAGTCCAGATTGTTCTTTGTTATAAAAATCGTTGAGTGTTTTTTGAATAACTACAAGTATCCATACAGCTAACAGGGAGATAAAAAGACCAAAAATAGTAGTACCTAAAAGTTCTGCTGGATCAGTTAATTTCCATTCATACAATGAAAGTCTAAGAGATATACCACTCAAAATAATATAACCGAAAGTAAGACATCCTGGCGAAGAATAAGTTTTACAGCCTACTTCCACAGCAAAGTCACGAATATCTCTAAATTGTCGGTATATAAGGATGAGACCGTAAATCGGGACAAATAAACCTGCTGTTCGCCAGCCAGGACTTATATCCAATCCTTTATGCTTTTTAAAGTGGTTCCAATTTCGATAAAACCAGTAAATTTCATAAATACCGAATGTAAGAATTGATAATAATATTAGCCGCCAAGGTGCTTGGGCATTTGAATATTGCTGCACTATTGGTTGTGTTTTTTGCACATCTATCGATTGCTTATTCAACCATTCCTTGCAATACCTGCACTTAATGGCGTCCTCTTGAATCGTTTCTCCACAAAATGGACATTGTTTCATGAGAGTTCTCCTTATCTTCTTCGCATCATCTGTTCAAATTCTGCATCTCTTCTTTGTTCTTCCACTGCATCTTCTATTGCTCTTTTCTGTTCTTCTGCTGCCGCTTCTATCGCTTCTCTTATTTCATCCCTCGAATTTCTTTGTGCTATAGATATTGCTTGCTGGAGACTCACATATCGAGTTTTGCGCCATAAATCTGCTTTATCGGGGTGCTTGGTAAGTGCTAATATAGGCGCTCGGTAAACAGTTTTTGTGAACCTATCGTATCTGTATCTAAAGTGTTCGTAATCAGCCTCTTCATAGCGCATACTCAGAATAATAAATGTTAAAATTAAAAGTGATATAAGACCACCGACAATGTATAAGATTTTCCTGTCCTTCTTGACTTCTACCTTCTTTAACGTTGCTGTAGGCCGAGTTTCAGGGTTTTGCTGAATCCATTTTTGGCAGTGTTTACATTTGATTGCAACATCCTGAATTTCCTGCATGCAGAATGGACATTGTTTCATAATCTTATCCTCACTTACTTACTCAAGAAATCGTCAACCATTTGCTCTTTCTTGGTTCTATATTCTTCCTCAGATAAAATCCCATCTTTAAAAAGTTCCTCAAGCTTGCTCAATTTGTTTTTTAAATCTTTTTTATGGTCATTCATAGACTGGCTTATAGTTGTGGATAATGCGTCTTCCTGCTCAGTGGGCACAGGGTCTGCTTTCAAGGACTCAATTACATCTTGAGCAGGCATGACTATGTTCTTCTCTGCTTCCGTCTTCTGATAATTCTTAATACCCTCTGCACAGTAAGGACACTTAACGCTATCTTGTGGAATTTCTTCTTCACAGTAAGGGCATTGTGCCACTGGAACAACATTATTGTCTTGTTTTTTATCCTGAATCTTCTCTTGTTTTTCAAAATTAACTTTATATTTTTCTTGCTCTTTTCCCTCAATAGGTTGTGAAAACTGTCTTGCCTCTTTAGAGTCAGGAAATCTCTTTTGTAAATAATGAAGAAGAAAATTAGCCCGTTCTTTATTCCCCATTTTTCTGTTAAAAATAATATTGTCATACAAATCATTTGATGTCTGATTTTCCAAATAAGATGACATTTCAACTTTAATTGCATTAAAACCGCATTCGCATAACAACTGATCAGTACTATTTTTTGAAAGACATGAGGGACAAATCCATATCAGAGAAGACCCCTGTTGTCCGATTCTCTGTTCACCTATTACACAAATCCTGCACAAATATTTATAAGTATTGCCGATTCGGATTAAGTCTAATTCAGATGCGAGATATTTTGTTCCGCAGCTTTCACATTCACGTTTAACATCAAAAATGCCCATAGTTTACTCCCCTGCTCTTAAATCCTGCAATAAAAATACCACCTGCTAAAAGAAATTTCAAGTAAAATCTACACTGCCCTATCCCCTAAAACTTTTGATTACCTCTGCAACGAAATCACGAGCCTTCTGTTAAAGACCTTTGCAATCCTGTCAAGGAATTCAAGGGAAGGCATACGCTTGTCATTGGGGCTTTCAAGCCTTGAGATAGCCTGCTGGCTTGTCTGAATCTCTTTTGCCAACTGTGCCTGTGTAATATTGGATGCCCTTCTTAAAGATGCTACCTCCTGTGCAATCTTTCTTTTTGCCTCTGACCGGTCAAAATAAATTCTGAACTCCTTGTCTTTCAAGTGTCTCTCGATATGTTTATCAAGGTCGCTTCTCATTGTTTAACCTCCATCAATTGTTTCATTCTTTGTTTTGCTGTCTCAATCTCTCTTATGGGTGCTTTAGGTGTCTTCTTCAAA
>QLUP01000201.1 GCA_018725485.1 Candidatus Lithacetigena glycinireducens
CAATTGATGAGGTTTTCCGCTTTTCCGGCGGTTCAGCTCGGTTGGTTAACAAAGTGTGTACGCAGTGTATGATCTATAGTGCACAGAATGGACGGCGGATCATTGACGACCATCTGGTTAAGTAGCTGATTCAGGGAGAGTTGCTTTAATTCTCCCTTTTTCCCGGACAGGTATTTAAGTAATTTCGGGACTACTAACTACATCAAGTTCTGGACATTATGCGGTAGCAGTAACACTCTGGGTATGGCAGATCATAACAGTCCATATAAAATGTTTCCGGCAAATGCTCTCCGTCTCGCAGGTAAGCCATGCGACCGATTACATGAGTTATTAATGGGTTTATACTCCAGATAAAAATACCAATCATCAGCAGCTTGAAAACCTCATTGCGGCCGACCAAAAACATCAGCGCCACCAGAATCAGACCGACACCCAGCGTATCGCATTTTGAGGTGGCATGCATTCTGGTGTATAAATCGGGCAGACGAATGAGGCCTATCGTGCCCACAAAAAGAAAAAAGAGGCCGGAGCAAAGAAGCAGACAGATGAACAATTCATAAAACAACATCATGACAACTTCCCCTTTTCCAGGCTCTTCATCACGCAGATAGTCCCCACAAAAGCGCTGAGAACATAGACAAAGGCAACATCAAAGTAGGTATAATTTTGAAAAAGGTGAGCCAAGATTATTATGGCTAGAATCACGTTTGTCATCATCACATTGGTGCCCACAATTCTGTCTGCGGTGGTTGGCCCCCCAGATAATCCGGTAGAGCGTCAGAAATGAAAGCAATATTAGCCCAAGCAGGATAGCCTCTAGACTTCGTTCAATCAACTTTACCCACCTCCATTTCGCGCAGTCTGTTTTCCAAATGCCATTCATAGACGCCTTGCGCAGTCTCCTTCGTTAAGGCATGAACTAAAAGGCGATCTCTGTTTAAATTAATAGTAATTGTTCCCGGGGTGAGAGTGATGGAATTAGCATAAAGAGTGCGGGTCAGCTCTTTTTCCAGCTTCGTTTTTACCAAGATGAACCCGGGCGAGATAGGTAGTTTAGGGCTTAAGACAATTAGGGCTACTTGAATATTTGCCACCACCATATTATAGGCTAGGAGTAGCAGATAGATTGTTAGTTGTCCCACTTGACGCAGTGTAATTCAAAAAGGTTGCCCCGGCTTAAACAGGTCAGAGCTCCAGAAATATGTAACTCCCAAACAACAGACAAATCCCACCGCAATATTGCGCACGCTTAAGGAAGGAGACATTAAAAACCAGAAGAAATATAGCATTGAAGCAAACAGGATGAAACCCTTCGTATCGTCTATTTTTTTTGAAAGTACACACGCTTGCACCTCCTATGGCAAAAAATGATTAGCAGCTTTTTGAGCTAATGATAAAGGGAGTTGGGGCTAAACCCCAAAATAGATAATGACTAACGCAAGAATTACTAAAGAGGCAGAGATGCTAAAAGGGAGCTTATCCATAGTCAATATTTTTGGCTCATGCTTATCAACCACAAAAAATACCTGCCAAATAATAGGAAGAAAATAGCTGCCATTTAGTAAGCCGCTCAAGCTAATTAGCCCCACAAACATAGGCAGCCCCGCCTCAATACTCCCTAGGGCAAGATACCATTTAGAGATAAAGCCGCTAAGGAGAGGCAGGCCCACCATGGAGAGGGCGGCAATGCTAAAGGCGCCCATAGTCAGCGGCATGGAGTAGCCTATGCCCTGCAGCCTGTTAACATTTTTCTCTCCGGTCTGGCGATAGATAGCTCCGGCAGCTAAAAACAAGCAAGCTTTCATCACAGCATGATTAAAAACATGGAGGATGCCGGCGGCTAGCCCGATAGGGCTGCCCAAACCTATGCCAAGAAATATGTAGCCGATTTGCGCCACACTGGAGTAGGCTAATCGACGCTTTAGATTAAGTTGAGCGAAGGCAAACATTGAGCCGACAAGGATAGCGCCGCTGCCCATCATTAAAATTAGATGGCGAATTAAGAGCTGATCGAGCAATTCAAAGCCGAAAATGAGGAAGTAGAATTTGAGCAGCGCAATAATATATACTTTTACCACAAGGCTGGAAAGGATGGCGCTGGAAGGGGTGGGAGCTGAGGAATGAGCATCAGGCAACCAGACATGGAACGGGAAAAGAGCTGCCTTAATGCCAAACCCGACCAAAAAAAGCTGAGCACTGTCCAGACGAGGTGCGGGTATTTGAGGGTAAACCCGGTTAATTTCCCTGGCCACATAGTCAATGTTCAGATTGCCTGTAACCATGTAAAGCAGCGCAATGCCCATGAGTATAAAACCGGAGCCAATAGTAGCCAACAAGAGATACTTAAGAGTTGCATCGGTAGCCTCTCGCCCTCCTTTGGCTATAATCATGGCACAAGCCGAAATGCCCACCACCTCAATAAAAACATACATATTAAATAGATCGTTAGTGATAGCCATCCCCTTCATGGAGGCGACTAGCAACAAGAGAGTAGTATAATACCAGCCTAT
>QLUP01000202.1 GCA_018725485.1 Candidatus Lithacetigena glycinireducens
GAGTATTAGTTCCTAATGGTTGGTTAATTTCAGCAACGCCTTCAACAGATGGTCGGGGGGCGTTTCAGGCACCAGACCATAAGTCGTGGTGGAATCAAAATTCCTTTTATTATTATACGAGAAAAGACCAAGCCCAATATATTGATAATAAAGATATAAGATTTCAAGTAAGCCAATTAAGAACTATTTTTCCAAATGAGTGGGCGAGACAAAATAACATTCCTTATGTAGAAGCAATTTTATTAGCATTAAAACCAGGTGGAATTCGGGAACCTGGTTTAATAGAAATCTAATATGCCAACCACACCCATCGCTACAGCCATAGAAAATGAAATTTTCAGCTACGAAACATTTCTGACCGCTCGGGCTTCGGCTGGAACGGCTACCTTGACCGTTCAAAGCATTCTCAATTTCGCCACCAACCGAATTCTTTTAATCGGCGAATTGGGGTCAGAAAATGCTGAAATTATTAGAACCCACGCTTTAACAGCGCCGTCTGGTTCAACTATTACTTTGGCTTCTAATTTAGTTTTCACCCACCCAGTTTATACAAAAGTCCGTATAATGCTTTATGACCAGATAGAATTTTCCCACGCCACCACTAAAACTGGAGCAAAGACAGTAATAGCCACAAGACCTATTGAAGCCGATAATCTGGCAACCAGACATGACGATTCAACTTTTTCATCGGGATTTTACTTCACAAGATATAGAAACTCAATCACCAACACTTTCTCTGATTACTCCGACCCGATTCCTTGGGCTGGGTTTAAGGCGAATACCGTCAGTATGGTTGTCAATTATGCCTTAGGAAGGAATAAATTGGATAGTTTTACTGACAATATAACTTATCAATTCTGTTTGGAGGAAATTAACGCCTGCCTTCAATTTATTACTGGGAAATTAAAGGGTTGGTCAAAACTTTTAAAACTTAATCATGTTTTAGGGCAAACGGTTAGGGGTTCGTTTAAATTTACTTTACCCACAGATATTTGGGAAAATAGAGGAATTAAATCAATTCTGGGAGTGAGAATCGGAACGGCATTAGGTTTGAAATCTAAAATCTGGTCAGAGTTTGAAGATGAAATGGAAGGAGTAGCGGTTACCCAAGTTAGAACCCAGGCAGTTGCCAGACAGACAACTTTAGCAATAAATAATTCCTTTGACTTTAAAGATTCTGGTTCGGTTAATGTTTATATTGGCGGGATACTTCATAACATTACTTATACAGGCGTTACCAGAAGCGCAACGGCAGGCGTTTTGACTGGCATTCCAGCTTTAGGAACTGGTTCAATCACCGTAACTATTCCAGTTAATACCTATGTCTGGGATGGAGAAAGAGAGGGAAAACCAGATTGCTTTACAATAGATAGCGACGGCAACCTGCTTATTTGGCCATTACCGGATGCTTCTTACAACAACTTGAATGTTTATATTGATTATTGGACTGGGCCGACAGAAGTTGATTCTGACGCAGACGAATTAGATGTGTTTAGATACGATGCTGTTAAACATTGGCTAACTTGGGTGATTAGAAGTCAATTAAAGAACGACGGTGTGAGAAATTTGGCGGATGGAGATTACATTCAGTTTTCTCAAATACTGGCGGATTATATCAGAAACGAATTACCCGTCCACCGTAAGAAAAGACAACCAAAAATTAATACAATAACTTATTAAAATGCCAAAATTAGAAACAATCCCAATAAGAGATTTAAGCAATGGCATCATTCAAAAAATTGATAATGTATTAGCCCCAAGAAATTCTTGCAATTTCGCTTTAAATTTAATGTTTAATGAAGTTTTGGGAAGAGGAGTCATTAGGGAAGGAACTGCTTTAGTCGGGTCCCAAATAGTTGCTGGTCAACCCATATTAGGATTACATCAATTTATTTTATCCAGTGGGACAAGACATTTTTTAGCAGTTGTTAATGGTGCGACCACTTCAACTCTTTTTAGGTTAGTAGGAACAACTTGGACTGCCCAAGGTGTGGCATTGGCAAGAGATGTGAAGCATAGGTTTTTGACCTATTTAGATACCGTAATGGTATTAGATGGAACGAATAGAAGGTCTTCGGCAGATGGGATTACTTGGGTTTCTGTTGGGGGCAATTTGGATATAGGAAATTGCCCGGCAGGAAAATATGTTATTGAGTGGAAAGATAGAGTTTATGTGGCAGGGGTTGCTGGAAATTTAGACAGATTGTTTTATTCGTCACTTCCTATCCCTCCTGCCGCTGTAGCAATTTCTTGGACAAGAGGAAATGGCCATATTGATATAGAACCATACGAGGGGCAAGGAACAATTACTGGATTAGCCAAAGTGCCGGGATACCTACTTATTTTCAAAGAAAGGGCATTGAAGAGATGGAACGGCAGTTCAACTTTTCCTGATGATTTATATAGATTAGGAACGCCATCGCAAGAAAGCGTAGTGCTTGGCAAAACAACAGTATTTTATTTCAGCTCTTCTTACAAAAAGTCAATCGGGTTTTATGAAACAAA
>QLUP01000203.1 GCA_018725485.1 Candidatus Lithacetigena glycinireducens
AGGATATCAAGATTTTTTTGTAAGCATCCATTAAAATTAAATGTAAAGGACTAAAAATAACGATAAATTTTAAGATTTCTTCAAAATTCATAAATTAAATACCTCCTATTTTTTCTTTCTTTTAACTTTTTTTCTCTTAACTAACATATAGCCACTTCTCAAACGGTAACCGTCTAATAATGTTTTTATACCCCTGATTACTTTTGGTTTTACTCTCTTAGGCATTGTTTTACCTCCTTTTTGTAATTACTTAGGAGAATACCTCATAAGCAGTCTTAATACTCCTTTGATAACTATCCACCAAACCCTCAATGAAGTTTTGGTTAGTTAGTAAGCCTACTTCATAATCATTTCTTATAAACAAATTTTCAACTAATATAGAAGGAATTTCTGGATTATTCAAAACAAGATAATTACCCTGTTTTTGCCCTCTATCAACAATTTTGTATTGACGAAGATAATTTATTACCTCGGAATGGATAGTATTTTGGTAATTCCGCCATTTGGAGAATCTGATAAAAGTTTCATACCCATTAGCTAAAGGATTGACTACCGAATTTACATGAAAAGATATAAACAGCTTAGGTTTTAATCTTCTGGTGAGTAGAAGTCTATCCTGTAGAGTTATAAATCTATCATCATCTCTAGTAAAAACTACTTGATATTTATCTCTAATTAAACCTCTACCTACTCCTAAAGTTATTCTTAGGACAATATCTTTCTCCATAACCCTTATTTTCGGGTTAACTGCTCCACTATCTCTTCCACCATGTCCAGCGTCAAGGATTATCATCTTTATCTCTACTTATGGATTCTGTATGTTTTATACCAAAATGAAGGTCTTTTATATATTTTATATCAAAATGAATATCTTTTAGGTATTGACTTGTTCTTTCTAAATTCCTGGAGAGTTCTCCCAGGTGATTTAACAGTTTTTCTTCTCTTTTAGAGCTTTCCCTGAGGGTAAAAAAGAGTAAATAAGTAAACAAAATTGCCCAAATTCCGTTGGGAGCTATTGTTCTAATAATTTCTACAAAGATGGATTCCTCCACTTAGATTCTATCTTAATCCTAACAATCTACTTATTATTGATACTTTTTGAGCCAATGTAGTTGCTGCTCTCCACTCTGCTCTAATTTCTGGAGTTAGTATTATTTCTACTCTTTCAAGAGAGACTATATCAGGAATTGTTGTACTACTTACAAGTCTCATGACTGCTGTTTTATCGGGATTTTCCTTTATTTTTTCCCATACTTCGTTTTTAGCCATATATACCTTCTTTAACTTTCCCTTAGTAGGACATTAGCAAAAATTGGAGTTGTAATTCCTGTAGGTGCAGGAGCTGGGTCAGCATAAGCAGCAGTTGCTGTAAGAATTATAAATCTTTCTGAACCTGGGTCTCCTAAGGACCAATTCATTCCTGACACAGGGGTTTTTATCCCCTTCGTAGGGTCAACTCCCCTAAGAATAGGAGTTGATGTACATCTATTAGCCAAAAAATAGTAACCCCTATCTAATCGTTGAGAAATAATTATCTCTTTCCCACCTGGGGTTTCTGTACTTACTGTTCCTGCACTCAAAATTAAAGAGTGAGGGATTCCATTTCTCCAATTAAATATCCTTAAATCTGCTGTTCCTACTGCTCCAGTTGTTACTGTTATACCTATTCTTATATAAATAGTAGCCTCTTCTACAAAAATAGGAGTGTAATAAATCACTCCTGAATGTACCATATTATCCCAACTATCAGAAGTAAACCATCCAGGTCTTACCCAGGGCCCTCCCCATCCTGGTATAGCAGGTCTCAATTTCTGAGGATAATCACCCCTAGCAGGCTCATAAACAGGATTTAGCCCAACTCCTCTAGCTGTTAGGACTAGTCCAATGGGTCCATCAGGTAATTTACTCAGGGGTAATCTTTCGGCAGATAATTTAATATTAGTTACTGCTCCATCAGCTAATTTAGGAGTGGTAATTGAACCATCAGCTATTTCAGTAGCAGTTAGAGGGGGTTGAATAGTATCTAACCTTCCCGAACCATGCCTAAATCCATGCCTAATAAATCCTCTCGTATAGATTATCATAGATATTCCTTTACTGTAATGTAACAACTACCAGTTAGGGTAGCTGTAGATAAATTAGTAACCCTTAAAGCAAAAGATAAAGCCTGTATTTCTTCTACTAAGATAGTCTCTCCTCTTATTCCTTGATAAAGTATATCAAAGGAAGTTATAGATATGTTTTTATCATGATTGTATAAAACCAGCTCTAAATCATTAATTTGGTCACAGAGAATATATATCATAAAAGGTAACTCCACTTTGGCGAGAGGTGGAGAAAAATTAACTGAACTTACTCTCCTACCTGAGGGAGGTACAGTGAAATTTAGTGTTCCAAAAGGGTGATAGATCATTTCTCTAGTTATCTTTTTTTCTACTATTCTAACCTCTTCAACTCTTTTAGACATGATACCACCTTCTATAATAACGGGTAAAGAAAGACCT
>QLUP01000204.1 GCA_018725485.1 Candidatus Lithacetigena glycinireducens
AATACTCAATTATTAAATATATTAAAAAGAACTACTCCAAAGCCATCTCCATCTCCATCTCCAGTTGTTACTCCAACCCCAACCCCAACCCCTGCTCCTACACCTATACCTACTCCTACACCTACTCCAACCCCTGCCCCAGTTTCAACCCCCACGGGAGTTTCAATAGTAGATTATCTTAAATCAATCGGACAACCAAGTGATTTTGCTTCAAGGGCTGTTTTAGCGCGGCAAAAAGGGATTACTAATTATACTGGAACAGCAAAACAAAATACTCAACTTTTAAATATATTAAGAAGAACTGCTCCCACGCCAACACCAGCTCCAGCTCCAACTCCAACTCCAACCCCAACTCCAACTCCAACCCCAACTCCAACTCCAACCATTCCACCAGTTACGCCCCCAACCATACCAACCGCAGTAGATAAAGCAACTATCATAGCTTGGCTTAAGAGCCAGCCCGAGTTCCAGAAACTTCCCAAGAATCTTCAAGACGACCTCATTGCTTATGTGGATATTTTAGGGATTAAGGACATAGAAACCCAACAAAGACTTCTTCAAGCCTTAGATTTAGCCAAAGCGCAGGCAGAACCTTATTTTAGGGAAATAATAACAATAGCCCAAGATGAAATAACAAGAGCATTAGGAGTAGAGAAAGCTGATTTTGCCTCAAAACAAAGGGATTTACAAGAAAGAATTAGGCAAATTCAAGAAGATTTAAGAATTGGCAGAGGAAGATTATTAGTAGATGAACAGGCAGAATTAGCCAGACAGCAAAGGAGGTATGAATATCAATTAGAAAATTTAAGGGAAAGCGCCGCCCAAGCAGGCTTAACTTTTTCAACCAGACGAGCATTAGCCGAAGCAAGATTGGGAATAGAACAACAAGACATTGTAGAAAGCACTAAAAGACGATTTCAAAGACAATTAGAGGATTTACAAACAAGAGCGGCAAGGGGTGAACTGGAAGCCCAAAACTTGTTAGCGGATTATGAAAGAAGATATGGCGAGAGGATTACTGCTTTAGGAAGACCAAAAGAAGCATATTTAGGAACAGCGAGATTACCGCGTGATTTGGCAGGATACCGGCCTCTTGGTGGAGTGGTGGGGCAAATAGAAACTAAAAAGATAAGCGATATAATGGAGCGAGCCAGGATTTTAAGGGAACTTCAAAATCCATTTGTTTGATGATATTAAAATTATATACTATATGGCTAAAGAATATATTGTAAAAGAAGGCGACACTCTCTGGGGTATAGCCCAAAGAGAATTAGGGTCAGGAGCAAGATGGCCGGAATTAGGTCGTCAACTTGGCATTACTACTGAAGAACAGGCGAGAAGACTTCCTATTGGCGCAAAATTAACTATTCCAGATATTGGAGTTTCGTTAAAAGGAACTGCGACAGGAACACTTGCCGAACCAAAAGAACTTCCACCCGCTCCGAAAGAACTCCCTGCTTTTCCAGCAGATAATCTATCTATGTTCCAAAACCTTTTAAGAAGAGTTACCCAAAGATATGCTCAAGAAGCAACGGCCGCTGGAATGGCAATTACCGGGATTGAGCCGTCTAAAATAAGTGGTGCGACCTTGGCCGGGATTGTTAATTTTATCAAGGCACAGAAAACAGAAGGGATAGCAGATATTTATACAAGCACCGTGGATTTGTTAAAAAATACGAGACAACAAGCAGAAAAGCAATTAAACACTTTAATTAATGAGGGAGCTTTGGCTCAATTAAATGATGAACAACTTACCCGACTTTCCAATATGTCTGGTATGGATTTTGATTTTCTAATGGGAATTAGAAAAGCACAGACAGAAGAAAGAGCAAGGCCGAAGAGTTTTGCAATAGTAGAAGAAGGTGGAAGAAGAATTAGGTTAGGATTTAATGAAATGGGAAGGATTGTAAGTAGAACGGATATTGGAGAAGCAGAAGAAATACCCACAAAAACCTTTGAATGGAAAAACCTAACTCAAACATTAAAGCAAGACATAATTGCTTGGTTAACCAGACAAGAAGGTTATGATACATCTTGGTTGAAAAAGTTAGACGAGGATCCTGACTTTGCTATGTTTATTGTTTCAAAATATTATCAACAATTAGAAGAATTGTAATATGTCTTTATTAGACGAATACGAAAAATATAAGCAGACGGGTATTCTTGAAAAGCCAGTAGCTCCAACGATTGAAAAACCAAAAGAAGGGTTGCTAACAAGAGCTGCCCGTTTTGTGCTTCCTAAAGGTTTGGAATATAAATTTGGTGTTACTCCGAAACCAGAAGTTGAAAAGCCAAAGATTAAAACTCTATTAGAAGAGTATGAGGAAACTAAAATAATAAAAGAAAAGTTGCCGGTAATTCCTAAAACACCAGCAGAACAATACAGAGAAAGATTGGGATTGCCAATAACAGAATCAAGGGCAGCTCCCCCAGAAGGGATTGCTCCAATTCCAGCCCCAGCTCCATTATACAAAAAAGCAGGAAGGTCTTTTATAGCAGG
>QLUP01000021.1 GCA_018725485.1 Candidatus Lithacetigena glycinireducens
GTTAACTAACTGGCGGAGAGGGAGGGATTTGAACCCTCGAGGGAGATGAAACCCCCTGCTCGCTTTCGAGGCGAGTGCTTTCAACCGCTCAGCCACCTCTCCTTAGATTTGAAAAGAATTTAGTAAGCAATTCCTGGCACCTATCAGCAAGGATGCCTTCAATTACTTCGGGGTACTCTCCTGGATGAGGAAGTTGCCTCATTTTAATCAGGGTAGCCACTGCCCCTAATTTCTGGTTGGATGCTCCGTAAACAATAGTACTTATATTGCTCAACAGCAATGCTCCCAAACACATGGGACAGGGCTCCAGGGTGGTATAAAGTATTGCTCCCTTAAGATTTGGATTACTTATATTTTTGGAAGCATCTTTAAGAGCTATTAACTCGGCGTGAGCTGTAGCATCAAAATCTGATTCTACCCGGTTATAACCTTCTCCTATAACCCTATCCTGGAAAACTACTAAGGCTCCTACCGGGATTTCTCCCCTAGAATAGGCTTTCTCCGCTAATTGAAGGGCTTTTTCCAGGTAGTAAATGTGCTTTTTAAACATATTAATATGGTGCGCCCAGGAGGATTCGAACCCCCAGCCTATAGATCCGTAGTCTATCGCTCTATCCAGTTGAGCTATGGGCGCGTGGAATTCGGAATTTACCTGGCGGAGAGGGAGGGATTCGAACCCTCGAAGGAGAGGTCATCCCCTTACACGCTTTCCAGGCGAGTGCCATCAACCGCTCAGCCACCTCTCCAGGTGGAATAAGTATATCATAAACAGACCGAGATTCAGCCCAGTTATTCATTATCGCTACTGCTAAAAATACTGTTTCGGGGTTCAGAGGTAAATACCATTTTCCCACTATTTCTTAACTGATACCCTGAAACATAGGATGCGCCCGAAACAAAATCTAATATCCTGCGAGCTTCATCTTTTCCCAGCTTATCAAGGTTAAAAATAACTACCTTATTTTTTTTCAGCTCATCAATTATATCTTTAGACCCATTAAAATCATTTGGTTCTTTTACTACCACCAGTTCTTCCTCAAATTCATCCATCCTTGTTTTTTCCACTTCCTGATATTCCATCCCCATAAATGCACGAAGGGAATTATTAACCCACTTTATAAAATTGGCCATTTCATATCCTCCCATTTTATATATACTTTCCAGGGTAAAATAAAGGAATTGGTAGGAATACCGCTAACAAGCGCTTCGCTACCTCGTTTGGCTAATAAATCAACCTCTCTAATTTCAATCTTACCCCGAAATAAGACTTTCACGAAATACTTTTCATTTTCTTTTTTAAGGTAATCTACCGGGGTAATTATTCCCTCAATAGGTTTCTGTTCAATGTAATATATTTGCCAGGGTTGAGAGAGAACTTCCTGGGTGTAGTGATCTCCACAAAGTACCAGAAATTCCCTTCCCTGGTAGCTTATCCTGTTCTCCACATTAACTTTAAATACCCTGTCATCATAAACATTTTTTAAGGTCAGAGTTTGCCCTTCATTAACATCCCAGGGAAGATTTTCCATTACTATTTTGTAATCTTCTGAAGAAAGTAAGGCTAAAAAATTCTTTTCGTAAGGAAAACCCCCATTAATTAAAAAATTAACAGCCTCTTCCACAGTAAAAAAGAGAGGTTCCTTCATATTGGAATATAATATACCATCACGTGAAGCCAGCAGATTTTCTTTAGAGGAGATGCCTATGACTTCCCCTTTATTAACCATTTGTCCTTGAGTTAATTTTAAAGAATCCTCCTTCTTACCAATAAGGTCTCCATCTTTGACTAAAACTCCTACCCTGATTACTGAAGGTGTAAGTGAACCTGATACAGCTATAGCCATTGGACTTCCTATCCTGAAAGCTGAAGAAAATATCTGGATTGAAAACACGGTAAAAATCAGGAAAATAATAGATATAAACAGAGTATTTAAAATTACCTTATTCATCTTTCTGTTTCAAAAAGTTAGGTACTTCTATATCATGTATTTCGCTGAAACGAAATACCGATCTATTTTTTGGAGGAGGATTAGTATTCTTATCAGACATTTCTGAAGCTACAACCGTAACCTGAACCCTGTCTTTAAACTTTTTACTAACATTCGCTCCGAATATGATGAGCGCTTCCCGATGAGCTTCTTCTCTTATGGTGTTACCAATCATATTTAAATCATTCATTTTTAGATTTTCATCGCCTTTCACATAAAACATAACTCTGCTGGAGCCCCGGATAGCAGTCTCTAATAATGGGGATTTTATAGCTTTTTCTACCGCCTCACGGGCAGCGTTTTCACCTTTACCTATTCCTATTCCCATATGAGCTACACCACTTCGGGTAAGAATGTTTTTAGCATCATTAAAATCAACATTTACCAGGCTTGGCTCAGTAATCATCTCGGATATTCCTGCTACACCATGATAAAGAACCTCGTCAACTTTTTTAAAGGCATCAAGCATGGTTAAGTTCTCTTCAGAAAAATGAAGCACTCTATCATTTACCACTACAATCAGAGAGTCCACCAGATCCTTTATTTTATTAACCCCACACCCAGCTATATATAACCTTTTGGAACCTTCAAAGCTGAAAGGGCGGGTAACCACCGCTACCACCAGGGCATTAAGCTCACTGGCAATTTCAGCAACTATGGGTGCTCCCCCTGTACCTGTTCCTCCGCCCATCCCACAGGTAATAAAAACGAGATTACTTCCTTTAAGGGCTTCTCTAATTGCTGGAATACTTTCCTCTGCAGATTTTTCACCGATAACAGGGTCAGAACCTGCACCTAACCCCCCGGTAGTTTCTGGGCCTAATTGCACTTTCCCCCTGGCCTTGTTTTTTCTCAGGGCTTGAACATCGGTATTCATGGCAATGAAGTCCACCCCTTTTAAGCCCAGAGAAATCATCCTGTTAATAGCATTGCCACCAGCACCACCTATTCCAACTACCCTGATTTTTGCATTGAACTCTTTCTGCGGCTGAAAATTACTCAATTTCTTGCTTCCTTTCCCTATTTTTTAGGTAATTATTAAGAATTAGCCTTCTCATAATAGCTAAATTCTGAAATATCCTGGTTCCAAATACTACTACAGCAGCCAGATACAAATCTAACCCGAGTCTATCACCTAAATAAGCAAAAAAAGCTGCTATTACAGCATTAAGTAGAAAACCGCTGAGAAAAACCCGGTTATCAAAATTCTTTTCTAATTCTGCCCGTAAACCCCCAAAAAGAGAATCGAGGGCTGCAACAATGGCAATTGATACATACTTTGAATAAATTAGGGGTATCTGCCAGGGTAGATAAAAACCTGCTACAACACCAATAACTAAAGCGAAAACAAATAAAACCATTTTATTGAATACCCCCGGCTGATATTATCATATTATTTTTAATAGAAATTTTTAATTCAACACCCTGAATCAGCATTTTTTGTTCAAAACCTCCTGGTATCCTCAAGACACTTTCTAATACCTCTGTAGGGCCAATTGCTTCAACCAGAAAAGGAGCATCAACCAGCCTGCCACTAATAGATAATTGGTTTCCGCTCTGGTAAAGATAGCTATTCCAACCTATCCTGCTTTTGTTAATGCTGATAGCCAGAGCCCCTCCTCCCCATAAATCATTTACCAGGTCAATAAAAGTTTCTACTGAAAGAACCTGATTTTTCATTGGAGTAATGCTTATTTCCAGACCTGCACCGGTTATGCCTTTTAATCCCAATAAAGCTTCCCATTTGGAAATCTCCTGGTTAAGAGATTTTTCAAAATCCTCTTTCCGCATACTTACTTCATTTAGTTCAAGGATTTTAAAATTAAGCTTTTCTATTTCTTTCAATAAGGAATCCTTTTTTTCATTCAGGGTTCTCAAATAGGTAATAGCTTCCCTGGAAGAAGTAGGTCCTACTTCTCGCAATAATGGTACACGAGTTTTAAATTGAAGTACCAACAATACTACAATTATTAAAAAACTAAAAGCAATCCAGAAACTTTGCTTAATTTTCAAGGCGCTACTCCAAAAGATTCAAGGTCAATTACTCCGGTTCCCTGGGATAATTCAAGATAAGGGCTCACTTTAAGGCTTACCTGTAATCCAAATAATGTTTTATAGTTTTCCAGAAATCTAAAGAATGAAGACTGTTTCATAACTTTAACCATCAGTTCAGGGTCTCCAACAGCTTTTATTTCATAGGGTGGAGCAATTCTTTTACCATTTACCAGAATTACTTTTCCCACACAACTTATATTTGAATTTATCTGTATTCTTTCTGAGTTCACTCCAATCGCTCTCGCTTGCCCTTTTTTCAAAATATTTATGAGGTAGCGTAAATAACTCTCATGAATAATATAAAAAGAGGGGTCATCGCCTTCTCTTGGCCTGACTGGACTATCATCTAAAGTAACAATCAAACCTGGACCAGCAATAGGCCCCAAACCTATTTCTATTTTTAGGTCATCCCTGGATTTAAGCAGGTTTAAAACTTCCTTATCCAGAGCAATTTCAGCTTCCAACTGTTGAATTTGAGCTTTCAGACTGATAGAGTTATTCTCTAAATCTTTCACTTCTCTTTCAGTATCTTTCCAGAGTAATAGAATACCCATATCTCCCATAGCAGGTAAATCCACGGAAAAGCGATAGTTTTTAACAGTAATTCCTATAAGTAAACCGACCAGCAGACTAAACACAACATAGCTTTTTAAGAGATGTTTCAATCTTTTTTCTCCACTTTCTGCACTACTACCTGTTTGGAAGTAGTGAAATCCAAAAGGTATCCTTCACTATGCAGTGGTGCTAATTTTATTATCAAAGACTGCTTAACCGGTAGCTCCGAATAATATACTTTTACCTGACAACCATTAATAAAAGTAATCAGTAACTCCTCCAGGTTAGCAAATTCACATTGCTTGATTCTGGAGATGAATCCAGCTTGTTCTTTTTCCATTGAAAAAAGAGCATTAATAACTTTATATATTTGCTGTTCACTAAAAGTTAATACGCTCTTAACTTCCACTTCGTGTACCCCAGGGTACTTAAGGTTCATATTATTAATAATCTTTCCCTCGGAATCCAGTAGCCAAACTCTTTTCTGGTGCAGAACGCTGGCAATTATAATCCTGGGATAGCCGCGAACATAAAGTTTTGCTGGAAAATAACGGTTAATTTCAATCTCTTTAATCAAGGGATGGTTATGCAATATCTGGTTGGAAATATTACTCTCACTTAGAAGAAGGTAATTGCGGAATGATAAAGGATTACTAATATATTCATTGATATTGGGTGGTAAGGAACCTTCAAATACTATTTCTACCTGCTTATTTTCAAAAATTGAAGTAACAGTGGCTGGTAAAACTAATAAAATTACAAAAGGTAGCAGTAAAAATACTATGAATAACCTTATAAACACTCCTAGCCACCGATGTAGATTATCTCTGGTTCAAGTACTATATCAGTTTTTTCTTGTACTGCAGTTTGCATAAGCTTAATAAGCTTTAAAACATCATAAGATGATGCATCATCGATATTGATGATAAAGTTAGAGTGGGTATAGGAGACCTGGGCACCTCCCACTCTTAAGCCTTTAACTCCAACTTCTTCTAACAGTTGACCAGCACTGTAATTAGGAGGATTTTTGAAAACAGAACCAGCGCTCGGTAAAGTTAGGGGTTGTCCTTTCCTGCGCTTTAAGAGAAATTCCCTTACCCTTTTAATTATTCTTAAAGAATCTTCTCTTTTAACCTTTAAGGCTACCCTGGTAACAATTTCATTAGTTTTCTGCAGGATAGAATGACGATAAGAGAAATCCAGATCTTTATTTATATATTCCTTTTCTCCTGAATACCAGGTATGAACATGACCTACACTATGACCAATAGCTTCATTGTTGGTTCCTGCGTTCATAATTATAGAACCTCCAACCGTACCGGGGATACCTGATAGATATTCTAATCCCCCAAAACCTTGATCGCTACAATAGGATATAATCCTGGATACTGGTTCTGCCCCGGAAACCCAGATATATTCACCGTCATAAATTATTGGAGATATATAACAAAGCCTGATAACCAGACCTCTGATTCCCTCATCGGCAATCAGAAGATTGGAAGCGCCACCAATTATATGGTAATTAATGCCTAAATTCACTATTTCAGATAAAAAGTCAAGGGTGTGTTTTAGCTCAAGATTGTTTCGGGGGGTAATAACAACATCAGCAGGTCCTCCTATTTTAAAGGAAGTATAATTTTTCGTGATTTGGCCAAAACTTACTTTTACCCCTCGACCAGTGAGGTAATCCAGGTTATACTTCAATGGATAATCATAAAATTTCATATTTTTCAAATACATCCTGTTTCTCATATAAGTATATCCTACCTTTAAAGATATTGTTTTAAAATTCCTTTCAATGTTTCAGTTGCTTCATCTTTTTCTGGAAGTTTGCTACCATTACTGTTGAATTCTAAAAGGTTAAGAATCTTTTTCTCTAATTCAACTACTTCACATTCAGTTTCTCGTAACAGGAATCCTCCATAATCTCGAATATAAGACTTGCCATTGTAATACTGATGGTCATTTATGGCATAGGGATAGGGAACTACTATGGCTTTCACTCTGAACCTGGCTAATTCCGCCAGAACACTACCTCCGCCACGCGTTAATACTACATTGGAACAGGCGATAGCATTCCAAATTTCGTGTAAAAAGGGGTGAACTTTCCATCTTGTTGATAACTTATGGTTATTACAGATACTTACTATTTCTTCGTAATCGTCCTTACCGGTAAGGTGAATGGCGTAAAAATCATTATTGCTTAAAAGTATTGGTAAAACCTCACCTGCAATTTTATTCAGAAACCGAGAACCCTTGCTTCCACCTAAGACCAAAATAACAGGCTTACCACCTATGAAACCATAATCCTTTAAAACTTCCTCCTTACTTACACTATAAAATTCTTCCCTGATGGGGGTTCCAGTATAAATTGCCCTGGAGTTAGAAAAGGGCTTATCTGTTTCTTTAAACCCTGTTGTTATCTTGCTTGCCCATTTACTGAACATTTTATTGGCTCTTCCTGGAACAACATTTTGTTCATGCAAAATAAAAGGTACTTTTTTCAGCAAAGATGAAATTATTACCGGCACCATTACATAACCACCAAAACCTACAATTACTGAAGGCTTTACTCTTGAAACAACTTTATAAGCTTTGATAGTTTCTAATGCATTTTTAACCAGGTTTTTCATGCTGTAAGGCTTAATATCCAGCAAATCATACGGAATCATGAATTCTTTGATAAGTGTCTGTTCAACTCCCTGAGTTGAACCTATATAATGAACTTTAATTCCATCTTTTCTTATACTTTCAGCCAGAGAAATCGCCGGGTAAAAGTGCCCCCCTGTCCCTCCTCCAGTAATGACAACCACTATTTTTCCCTCCCTATAGACAACAAAAAACCCATTTCTGCCATGGTAACCAGAAGAAAAGTTCCTCCATAACTTAAGAAAGGAAATGGTAAACCCTTAGCAGGCAGAAGACTTAAGGATACTCCTGCATTTATGAAAGCATATAAACAAAGTTTAATAACCACAGCAGAACCATATAACATAGAAAATAGGTCCCTGGAAGATGAAGCTAACCTTAAACCAGAATATAGTATGGCGCCTAATATAAAATATATAAGCAAGCCACCAAGAAAACCAGTCTCTTCCAGAAAAACAGAAAAAGAAAAATCAGAGAAAGAGTAAGGTAGGTAAAGTAAACGAGCCTTACCTTTACCAATACCCTGTCCGAGGAGTCCTCCTGCCCTGATGGCCTCCAGGCTTTGAGTAACCTGGTAGGAAGCGTGCTCATCAGGGTTGAGAAAAGAAATAATTCTCTTAACCCTGTAAGGCTGAGCTATAGATGAAAGTAACACTATTATCAAGATAGGCAGGGAAATACATACAAATTTTTTCCAGGAAACTCCTGCAAGAAAATAAAACACCAGGCCAATAATTACTAATATTACAGCACTTCCAAAATCCGGTTCTAAATATATCAGAACAGCAGATAGCAAAGTAATGATAAGATGAGGTATTAACCTGATAATCTTGTTTATATTTTTCCCAAGATTAGCAAAATAACAGGAAGAATAGATGATAAAACCTGAAAGAGCTATACTCGAAGGCTGGAAACTTATTCCAAAGAAATCTATCCACCTTTTACTGAAATTTATTTCTTTTCTCAAACCAGGTATGAGTACGGTTCCCAATAAAGCTAAAGAAAAGAAGAGTGCCAGTAAAGCAAACTTTTTAATGAAACCTGTTCCTAACCAATAACTAATAGAAAAAAACAAAATGCTAAGAATTAGATAAATAAGGTGGCGTGAAGAATAACTCAAAGCATCGCCCGTTTTAAGGTAAGCCCAGGCTGCACTGCTACTTAAAACATTCAGACAACCCATAAAAAGAATGGTGGCAATTGAAATTAATAATACTCTTTTCTCTAACATAACACCCTACCTTAACCTGCTAAGAAGAAGACCGATTAAACAGAATAAGAAAGTAAATATCCAGTACCTACCTACTATTTTTGTTTCTGATAATCCCATTAACTCAAAATGGTGATGTAGGGGAGACATCCGAAATATTCTCCTGCCACCAGTAAGACGAAAATATATTACCTGAATCACTACCGAAAGTAGGGTGGCTACCAAAATGAATCCAAAGACAGGTAGAAGGACTTCTCTTCTATCCATAAGGAAAATGCCTGCTAAATATGCTCCAGTAAATAGCGCGCCAGCATCTCCCATAATCACCTGAGCGGGATGAGTATTAAACCACAGAAAAGCTAATGAGGAACCGATAATTATTTCAATACCAATAGAATTTCCAGCTACAAACCCCAGTTGATAACTCAACCAGAGGAAGAAGAAAATAATAAACCCTACACCACTGGCTAAACCATCAAGTCCATCAAGAAAATTGTAGGCATTAGCTGTGGCCAGTATTACCAGAGCACCCCACAATAAATACAGATATCCAGCCTCTATCAGCAAGCCACCTGGTAAGGATATTAAACTGCTTTTTTGAAACAAATAATAAAGAAAGGGTAAGAGAAAAAGGACCTGTAAAATTATTTTTTCCCTGGCTCTCAAACCCAGAACATTTTTCCGAAATATTTTAGTAATATCATCCAATAAACCAATCAGTAAATACCCCATAGTAAGAAACCAGAACTGCCAGGGAAAAATATTTAAAACCAACCCAAAAACAAAAATAACTAAAGAAAAAATAATGCCTCCACCTGTCGGAACCCCTTTTTTTATCTGATGATGGGCTGGACCCTGCTCTCTGATTTTTTGTCCCAACTTTATTTTATTAGCAAATGCTATATAAATGGGATATAAACAAAATGACATTAAAAAAGCCAGAATAATATTAACCATTCTTAGGGAAACCCCAGGACCTTAAATATTTTTTAACAACTTCCCGATCATCCAGAAAAACCGTTTTATTACCAAATTTTTGTTCAGTTTCATGACCTCTGCCGGCAATTAAAACTACATCGTTTTCTTGCGCTAAACTTAGACCTTTTTCTATGGCTTCCTGTCGATCTATAATTACCAGGTAATCTTCGCCCTCTACCTTGCCTGCACTTTGCATCCCTACTCGGATATCTTCAACAATTGAAGCGGGATTTTCATTCTTGGGATTATCAGTGGTAATTATAGAAAAATCAGCTTCATGAGCTGAAACTCTACCCATTAAAGGTCGTTTTTCTACATCCCCTTCCCCAACTGCTCCAAAAACAATAATAATGTTTCTCCTTCCCGTAAGCTGTTTTAAGAATTGTAAAGCCATGCTTAAACCCTCAGGATTGTGAGCAAAATCAACAAAAACCTGGTATGGTTGACCAAGATCAATTTTTTCCATTCTTCCGGGTACCGCTGAAGGGTTCAAAGCCCTCTCTTTTAATAAATTTACCGGTATTCCACAGGCGTAACCCGTAGCAATAGATGCCAGGAGGTTATAAAAATTAAATTTTTCTTTGAAGGAAGTTTCAAATTCCTCATTTTGACCCATCAGGTTTATGTTAAGAAGGGTATTCGTGCCTGCACTTGTTATAGATGTTATCTGAAAATCAGCCTCAGATTCCAATCCATAAGTTAGAACCTTAGCCTGGGTCTGGTATTTAACCTGTCGTATCCAGGGATTATCCCAATTTAACAGAGCAATGCTGTCTTTCTCAAGGGACTGGAATAAAGACAGTTTCGCCTGGAAATAGTTTTCCATAGTTTTATGGTAGTCAAGGTGATCTCTGGCAAAACTGGTAAACACACTTAATGAAGGTTGGATACTAAAAACTCTTTTTTGGTCTAAACCATGGGAAGATATTTCCATTACAAAATAGGGGGATTTATTGGTTACTGTCAGAGCCATCAATCTGGCCAGGGTAACGGGATCAGGGGTGGTTTCATTGAGTTTTTCGTAATAATCAGCCACCGAAAATCCCACTGTACCACAGGCTGCCCCTTGAAATGGTCCACCTAACATGTCTCTTATCAGGCATACCGTCGTGGTCTTTCCATTTGTTCCTGTAACACCAATTATTTTAAGTTTTTGAGAGGGATTTCCATAAAATATCTGACTTAAAAGAGCGAGCGCTATTCTGGTATCTTTCACCAAAAACATAGGATGGTCGGCAGATATTAATTCTTCCTTTTCTACAACTGAAGCTACAGCACCCCTGGAAACAGCCTCTCTAAGGAAATCATGGCCATCAAAATTTATACCCTTAATTGCTACGAAAAGAGAACCCGGAATTATTTTCCTACTATCAAAAACAATATTGCTAATAAGTAATGATTCTTCACCGGTTTTGAGTGTATTCCCTATAGAATAAAGAAGAATATCCTTTAGTATCATTGTCTTTCAGCAGATAACTGCAGGTATTCAACTAACCACCTGGCAATTTCTCCAAAAATTGGGACTGCAGTAGCATAAGCTGGAGCATTAGGTTCATCTAACATTACCACTATTAAAAACCGGGGGTTTTTCAGAGTAACGAAACCTGCAAAAGTTGTGATAACTTTCTCATTACTATATTTACCTTCAATAATTTTTTGAGCTGTTCCGGTTTTTCCACCTGATGAATACCCCTCAACATAACCCAACCTATTTGTTTGAGAAGTAATAGTTCCCTCTAAAGCTTCAAGGATAAGATCAGATGTTTGTTTCCGAAATACTGTTCTTAAGACTCTTGGTTGATGTTCGTACTCTACCTGTCCCTGGGAGTTCCTGACAATTCTGATAAAACCAGGTCGCAGGTAATAACCTCCATTACCCAAAGTAGCGTAAATACTGGCAACCTGTAAAGGAGTAAGTGCTATACCCTGCCCAAAACCGATATTTGCCAGATGCATTTCTTTCTCAGGTTTCACATAAATACCAACCTCTGCTCCAGGCATATCTACCTCATATGATTTTCCTACCCCAAAAAGAGTATGGTAATATTTATTGAAGTTATCCCTTCCTAT
>QLUP01000022.1 GCA_018725485.1 Candidatus Lithacetigena glycinireducens
TGGTGAGACGAGATATATTGCTTCTATCCATTTCGTCAAGCCTGAAAGTAATATAGCGTGCTGTTTCTTCCATTTGAGGAATCAGTACATGTTCAAGGGCATTAACTCTACGCTTGGTGCGAGCGATTTCTTTAATCATGATTTTTATGGCAATTTCCACTTGAGCCAGGCGAACTAATTTAGCAAATAGTTCTTTAATATTTTCCACCGCTTCATCCAAAAAGGAAGAAGTGAAAACGAAGCCATAAGATATGTTGAAATTACTTAAATCCACCTCAAAAGATGGAATTTTAACACCCATTATCCTTTTTATTTCTTTTTTGAGGGTATTGATAGAAGCTGGAGCTAAAACGCTTAAGGGAAGAGCCTGTGGAATCATAGAAGCTTCAGCTAAAATCATAGCCTGCATTACTTTTTTTAGGCCTGCATCCACCTCTCTTCGGATGCGTAGATATTCTTTAGTTAACTGGATAAACTCTTTCATCAATCCTTCCAGTTTGTCCCTGAGAAGACGATGTCCTCTACGGGCTACCACCAGTCTTCGTTTAAGACGAAGCAGTTCCATTCGGTTGGGGCTAATGTTTATCAAAGAATACTATCCTCCTGAACATCTCCTGCCTGGGAAAAGTATTTATCGAGATACTTCGTTATGAACTCTTTTCGGACCCGCTTTAATTCTTCCACAGGAAGCAAGCTTAATATTTGCCAACCTTTTTCCAGCGTTTCTATAACGGAACGGCTTTCGTATTCTCCCTGCCTGAGGAATCGGTTTTCAAATACATCAGCAAAACGGAGGAATTTCTTATCCACATCCAGTAAAGCCCCTTCGCCGAGGATTATTGCCAATTCGCGGGCTTCTCTTCCACGAGCATAAGCTGAAAATAGCTGGTTACTTAAGTCGGAGTGGTCTTCCCTGGTTTTTCCTGGTCCTATACCTTTGGTCATCAACCGGGAAAGTGAGGGAAGAACATCCATTGGGGGGTAAATACCTTTGCGGTGGAGAGCTCGACTGAGAAATATCTGTCCCTCGGTTATGTAACCTGTTAAGTCAGGAATGGGATGAGTTCTATCATCTTCAGGCATGGTAAGAATGGGAATCTGGGTTATAGAACCTGTTTTTCCATGAATCCTTCCAGCTCTTTCATAAATGGTGGAAAGGTCGGTATACATATAGCCTGGATACCCTCTTCTACCGGGGATTTCTTTACGGGCAGCTGATACTTCTCGTAATGCTTCGCAGTAGTTAGTCATGTCAGCTAATATGACCAATACATGGTAATCGTGGGTAAAAGCCAGATATTCAGCTAAAGTCAGGGCAACCCGGGGGATAGCAATTCTTTCAATAACCGGCTCGTTTGCCAGGTTAAGGAAAACGGTGGTTCTCTCCATGGCTCCGGAGGCTTCGAAATCTTTAATCAGGAAGTTAGCTTCTTCAAAGGTGATGCCCATGCCTGCAAAAATAACTGCAAAAGACTCTCCAGATTTAAGCACTTTTGCCTGCCGAACTATCTGGGCAGCAATACGCATATGGGGCATACCAGATCCAGAAAAAACAGGAAGTTTCTGGCCTCTAACCAGAACATTCAGGCCATCTATGGAAGAAATACCAGTTTCAATAAATTCATTGGGATAGTCTCGGGAAAATGGATTAATAGGCCTCCCATTTATATCAATAAACTCTTCTGCTAAAGGTGGTGCTCCACCATCACGAGGTCGTCCTAATCCATCAAGCACTCTTCCTAACATTTCTAAGGATACGCCTAACCTCAAGCTTTTTCCGGTAAAGTGAATTCTCAATGATTGAGGGTCAAGACCCTGGGGGGATTCGAATAGCTGAACTACAGCCTTATCTCCAGAAACCTCTAATACTTTTCCCAGGGTAAACCTATCCTTACTTTTTATTTCAACGAGTTCTTCATATCCTATTCCTTCAACCCCTTCAACTACCATCAAGGGTCCAGCAATAGACGATGCTCCCAGATATTCTTTGGTAATCATGCTCTTCCTCCGATTAAACCTGCAATCATTTCCTTAACATTAACAGTTAGAATTTCTAATTTCTGAAGATCAGTTTCTTTGACTTCTTTCATACGAGATATACTTTCTTTTAGGGGTAATTCCAGAATTGATTCAATTTCTACTTCTTTTTGAACCGCCATTCGAGCAGTTTCTTCAAAAGTAGATATTACTTTAAGCATCAGAAATTGTTTACTGAGCGAAGTATAAGTGTCTATTTCGTGGTAAGAGTTTTGTTGCAGAAAGTCTTCTCTGATTGACCGGGCAACCTCCAGGGTTAATCTGTCGTTAGGTGAAAGAGCGTCCATACCTACCAGGCGAACGATTTCTTGAAGTTCGGATTCTTCTTCTAAAACTTTTAAAGCCCATTTTCTTAAATTATTAAAGCCTTTCAACTCACCTTTTTCAAAATATTTCTCAAATTCGTGAGAGTACAGAGAATAACTTATAAGCCAGTTAATAGAAGGGAAATGACGAGCAAAAGCTAACCGGGCATCCAGACCCCAGAAGACCCTAACTTCTCTCAGGGTTGCTTGAACCACAGGGTCAGAAAGATCTCCACCTGGAGGTGAGACAGCTCCAATAACACTCAAAGTAGCGGTTCTTCCAGGGTTACCCACAGTTTTTACTTTACCAGCTCTTTCGTAAAAAGAGGCTATTCTGGAACCCAGGTAAGCAGGATAGCCTTCTTCCCCGGGCATTTCTTCAAGGCGTCCTGATACTTCTCGCATAGCTTCAGCCCAGCGGGAAGTAGAATCAGCCATCATAGCTACATTATAGCCCATATCACGAAAATACTCAGCAATGGCTATACCGGTAAAAACCGAGGTTTCTCTGGCAGCCACCGGCATATTGGAAGTGTTGGCTATAAGAACAGTTCTTTCCATAAGAGGTCTGCCGGAGCGTGGGTCTTTTAGCTCGGGAAAATCAATTAACACCTCAGTCATTTCATTACCCCGTTCCCCACAACCGACATAAATTATGATGTCAGCATCAGACCAGCGAGCTAATTGGTGCTGCATAACCGTTTTCCCACTACCAAAGGGACCTGGTATGCAAGCTGTTCCCCCCTTAAAAATAGGAAACATAGCATCAAATACTCTTTGACCAGTTATCAGGGGTTCATTGGGTTGAAGCTTATCAACAAAAGGCCTCCCTATACGGACGGGATATTTTTGCATCATGCAAATATGGTGTTCTACACCTTCGCTATCTTTTAGGGTTGCAACATTCTCATTGATGGTGAATTCACCCTCTTTAATCTCTAGTATTTTTCCTGAAAGACCGGGAGGGATCATGATATAGTGTTTTACTAGGTGGGTTTCCTGTACAAAACCCAGGAAATCTCCCGAAGTGAGCTGGTCTCCCTGTTTAGCTATTGCCTGGAAAAGCCATTTTTTGTTTGTATCTAAGGCCGAAACAGATATGCCGCGAGAAATAAAATCACCCTGTAAATCTCGTAGAGCCTTCAAAGGTCTTTGTATTCCATCGTAAATTCCTCCCATAATGCCAGGACCGAGCTCTACGCTTAAAGAGTTTCCAGTAGAAATAACCTCTTCACCTACTTTTAACCCTTCGGTCTCTTCATAAACCTGGATTGAAGCTAAATCACCTTTAGTCTCAATAACCTCACCGAATAGTTCTTTTTCTCCCACTCGAACTATTTCAAACATCTGTACACCAGACATATTGTTTGCAATAACCAGGGGACCTGAAACTTTTGCTATTTTACCCTTTATCATGATCCTCCTCCTTAAAAAGGTCAACTCCAACCAATCTTTCAACTAATTGCTTTAATTTTTTTAAAGTAAAATCGCTGGAAGTAGTGCCGCCTATTAAAATAATGTTTTTACCTTTTTCTTCATACTGATTAAGCCGGCTGTAAATTTTGCTACCCAGGGTTTCTTCTACAAAGAAAAGGTTATAATCCTGCCGGGAATAGGTGTTGATTATTTCTTCGAGTTCTTCAGATTCTTGAACAATTACTCCCTCTAATCCCAGCGCTTTATAAGTCATCAAGAATTCTTCACTACCTAATATAATAAATTTTTCTTCCTTCATAGCTACCTAATCCCTTGATTTTATCTGCTGATAAATCTATTGTTTTACCCAGAAGAATTGATTTAACTATATTAAGCTGGTTTTCCCATAACTTCAGATATACAAATACTGTTTCCATATTTAAATCAACTTTAAACCTATAACTATAGATAAAATCCCAGAGATGCATACTAATATATTTTTCTACTTCGGTTATATGGAGTAAACCATCTTTGAGGTCTTCTTTAACTCCGTATTTTCGGAGTGCGTTAATGACCGATACCTTACCACTCCAGATATCTTTGAGTTGCCTACTGGAGTATCCAGTAGAAGCCAGGCCTGATTCAACTATGGTTAAAGGCAGTTCCCATTTTTTACCCCGTAAAATGGTCAATAAATCTTGAAGATAAACATATTTTTCATAATAAGAAGTGATTACTTTGGAGTTAGAATTTCTTGCCAGTTTCAGAGAAAGTAATAAATATTCCCGGTCTAAAACTATCTCTGCCTGTTGGAGATTGTTGGTTTCCCGATAGATTTCATAAGATTTAGTGAAAGCGGTTTTTAATTCTACTGGTGAGTCAAGAGTAAGGATGCCATTTTTCAACATACCCATACCTTGATGATACAATTTTTCAGTATTTACATTAAAAATCAACCTTTTTAACTCAACCTTAAGGTTATGAAAGTCATCCGGCAGAAAAAAGAGATTAATAAGAAATTGCTCTGGTAGAATCTTATAAAGAAGCTGGTATAAAGATTTTCGGCTTCCCAGGACAAACCTATTTATACTGGTAATGGATATACTGTCTTCTAATAAGGGGAAATAGTTCTTTAAAAAAGGGATAACTGAAGCGAGGGGTTCATCAGCGATTTTTTTAAAATCCCTTGGTTTCAGCAGTTTTGATTCTAAACCTTTGACTACACCTACTGGAAAAGAATAAAGACCGGTGCTTTTAACTGGTTTATCCTGTAACAGCTGATTCGGTAAATAGTAGATCATTTATTTCCCGCCTTTTTTCGTTCCTGATTCTTCGCAAGAATTCCTCAAGAGTGAAGTTCAGCTCTATACGCCCTTTTAAAATATATATACCTCCCCTACCCTTTCTAACCACCGTGGATACAGGAAAATCTTTTAACACTTCTCTATCTACGGCTCGAGTTAAAATTATCTCATCGTGTGGTTGGCAATATTTTATTGCAACCGCCAACAACCATTTATTATATAAATCTTGGTTATTAACAAAATAATTAGCGAAATCCTCTAAAGCAGAATTGGCAATATCCAGTTTTAACATGCTAATATTTCGATGAAATTCAAGCATTAACCTTGATTTTTCCCGTTTAATCTGGAGATTTTTGGAAGCCTCCATTCTTTGAAGGGTACGCTCTTTTTCCTTTTTTAACTTTTCTTTGTTTTGTTCGAGGAATTTTTGAGCTTGTTGCATAGCTGTAGCAATAGATTTTTCCTTATTATCTTTAGCTTCCTGCAATAGTTTTTTCTTTAAATCAGTCAGAGCCATAGTTAAATCTGGACAGCGAAGAGTAATAATATAATACTGGTTAAGAGGGCGAGCACGGCATAAGTTTCAACCAAAGCCGGGATAATCAAGGACCTTCCTGCCATACTCTCTTCTTTAGCTACCATAAGGGCTGAGGCTGCAGAGGCTTCTCCTTGCCAGATAGCTGAAAAATATTGTCCCAACATAATGGGAACGAGAGCTGCAAATACCTGTAATCCCTGAGCTATACTCATATCAGGCGCAGTTCCACCAGGGATTCCGAGCCTAACCAGAGTCAAAAAGGCAGCTACCAGACCATAAAAACCCTGTGTTCCAGGTAGAGCCTGAAGAACCAGCATTATTCCAAAAAGGTGGGGTTTCTCCGATAGTACTCCTGCACTGACCCTACCAACTATACCCACACCTTTAGCTGAACCAGTAAATGCCATGCCAGCAGCTAAACCAACACCTATTAAAGCAATAAAAAGACCTAACATTCTTACTTTACCTCCTTGAACATATCGCTGTTCTGTTTAATTACTCTTACATAATTTGTTTTTATATCTAATGGCTTGAAAGCAATTCCTCCACCTTCGTAAAATCTACCAAATAACTCTATCGCTTGTAAACGAAAAGCATGGATGAAAGCTCCCAGTAAACCCATGGCCAGGTTAAAAAGATGAAAAGCAATCCAGAGAAAGGGAACTAAAACCCACCCAAAACTCTTAGCAAGCATCTCCACGATGTTGTTAAGAACCATAGCTACCCCTGAAGATGTAAGGTTAAGGGCAATTAAGCGTGTATAAGACAAAACATCTTGAAGAAAGGAGCCCAAACCATAATAACCTACAAAACCATAAAGGCTGATAAGTCCAATGATGATTTTTCCGGTCCAGGTTTTTGAATCTCTCCCCTGGGTCAAAACCGTTAATAGTAATGAAAGGAGTAAAACATATGTTGATATCGGTTTAAAGTAGGCTAATCCAGGGATAACCATAGTCATAATGAGAAAAAGGATAGATGAAAGAAGTAGCAGCCAAATACCCTGATCAAGGAAAGCTGATTTAATATCGCCCTTTCGGTAATTATGGAGAAACTTATTAATAATTCCCCAGTACTGGGTAATTATTCCAATAAACATTACCAGGATGATAGCATTCATTAAACCCTCTGCATTCCAGGGATTTATAAGAGGTAAAACTTGAAAAATCTTTCCCGTTTTGTCAAGAAAAGGAGATTTACCAAACCAGTTCCAGGTAAGAAAACCTACCAGGAAGGTTGTAGCACTCAAGAAGTAAATTAGAGTAATAAAACCTCGGGCATCTTTATTTAGTTTAATCTTTCTGGACATTATGAAAGCAAAAAGGAAAAGTAAAATTCCATATCCCGCATCTCCCAAATTAATAGAGAAAAATAGAGTGAAAGGTATAGCTAATACAGGAGTAGGGTCAATTCCCCGGTAATTAGGAAGGCCAAAAAAACGCGTTATTATCTCATAAGGTTTAATAATGGGGTGGTTTTCCAGGATCACCGGAGGATTATCCTCGGTAGATGGGCTGCTTGATTCTAAGTAGCCATAGGGAAAATGCCTATTGAATTCTTGTTGAAGCTTCTTCAGGTCTTGTGATTTAACCCAACCTTCAAAAAGTAAACAGTTCTTGGTTCCACCCATTTTTTCCAGGTTTTCGATCCTATTTATCTGGTTAGTTAAATAATCATGGTAAATGTGAAGATTAGTTAAATAGCTTTTAAAAATAACTTTTTCTTTTTCCAGTTCAGACAGCCTATTATTAATTTTATCCTGTTCAATTAAAAGGGTTGAATATATTTCACTGAAACTAAAGTTAGAAATATCCCGAGAAAACTCAGGGATATATTCCTTAAATCCATGTTCAGATAAGAGCGGTAGTATCTGTTTAGAATATTCTTTATAGTAAGCTATTTCCACCATAATTGATTCAGAAGTTTCCTGTAAAGAGTTAAGAGTAAGGAAAGGCCAAAGATCACTCTTATCAATCGTTTTTGAAAGATTAGCAAAATCATTGTGCGAAAAGAAACCAATTTTAAAGGAGAAATGCCTGGAGTCCAGAAGGTCATCAGGAGTCAAAGATAAATTTTTTAAAGGTTTAACATTTATCAGCTCTTTAATAACTCTATCTTTTTCTTTTTTAAAATTATCTTCTTCTGTTTTTAAATCCTTGAAGCGGAGAAAAATTAGCTCGAATTTCATCGTGTTTTCTATAGAGTAAAAATCTTTTTCTTCAATGGAAGGTTTTTCCATTAAACCACTTAGCATCCCGCTGTCTTTTCCTGTTTGAAAGTAAGATAAAACTTCTTCAACCTGTCTCAGGGTAATTGAGGGGTCGTTTTCTATTTTGGAGGTAAATTGCTCTACAGGAAAGGTTGTTAGTTCAATTAATCCAGCATTTCCAAGGTATTCCAGAAGCAGAGGGTGGTCTTTTTTTAAGACCCCTCCCCTTATTTTTAACATCTTAGCGATCGCCATTTTCCACCTGAGTAAAAATTAAACTACTAAGATAATTATTGATTTTTCCTTGTTTAAGAGCTTTTTGTTTTCTTAATTCAGAAAATAAATGTTTTTCCTTTTCTTTCAATTCAAGAGAATATTGATTCAATTCTTCTCTGATTGATTGTTCAATTTGAAGAGTCAGGGATTCAATTTCCTGGCGATCTACTTCTTTTTGAAGGTTAATTTCTTTCTCTACAACTGAAAAGATTTCTTTTATTTTTTGTTTCCCTTCCTCCTCTATTTTTACAGCTTCATCCTCGGCTAATCTGAGTTCTTTAATCAGTTCTTCAACCATTAAATAACCTCCAATAATATGGCATAATGGTGGAGATGACCGGATTCGAACCGGCAACCTCCTGTGTGCAAGACAGGCGCTCTCCCGCTGAGCTACATCCCCACAAAAAATGGTGGGCCCTTCTGGACTCGAACCAGAGACCTCATCCTTATCAGGGATGCGCTCTAACCAGCTGAGCTAAGGGCCCAGATTTATGTCTATAATATATCATAAAAAAGGCGTAAAATTTATGATGAAAATAAAGAAAAATGAGAATATGCTTAATTCGAAATTAAGAGTAAAAGTAGCAATAATTACAATTATTTTGATTTTAATATTTTTATTTTACCTGATTGAGTATCTGGCAACCTGGCCCCTTCCTCGTGATATTTACCATACGGAGAAAAGTGCTGAAGCTTATCTCTCAATGCTTTACAAGTTAAGGGTTTTTCAAGATGATTTACAGGATAAAAACACTGCAGCGATAAAGTTAACTCAGGATGAAATAAGGGCTTATATTTCTCAAGATAAAGAGTTTGCTCGTAAATATTCTTTAGAATCTTTTTATATCAAAGATGATAACATTGAAGTAATAGTCAACAATAAAATTAAAGGGCAAATTTATGAATTATGGTTCTCCTTTCGCCTTGAAGCAAAAGAGGGTAAAATCATATTGTTAGTTTCGCAGGCTAAAGTTGGTAGGTTACCCCTGCCAGGGATTATATCTCAATATATAGCTGATAAAATGGTGGAAGGTATTAAACCAAAATTATTTTTTGATAAAGTTCTAATTAATGGGGGAAAAATAAGTATAATTGCCAAAAAGGAATAGAAAGAAAAAAATTAAATTTAATATCTTGAAATTGCTGCGCAATCTAATTCTTCTTACTGCGGTGATTATTTCGTTTGTATTAGCTATTACCTACCTTCCTCAGTATTTTGGTAAGATATATTCAGGGTTAAAAGAGTTTGCTGTCAGCCTTCCAGGATTACTTAAAAGCTATATTCCATCTATGATTATCTGGATATTTGGGGAATGGCCCGGTGGAATCATGGTTCTACTATTATTCTCTATAATTATTCACTATCTTTATACTGCCAGAGTATCTATAATCTACTTCTGGGTTTTACTTTTATTTCTTTCTATTCAAGGGTTTAGCGGCTTTTTCCATCCCCAGTATAAGATTTTTCGGGAACCATCACCATGGGTAGGTTACCTGGGGGTTTACCTATTTCAAATTTTAGCCATCCCCCTGGGAGAATGGCTGGCGTTATTCATATACTCATTAACTTCCTTATTAATGGTAGTTTTAGTGATAGTCTTTTTTAAAAAAAGACCCAGAACTCTGGTAATACGAGAACCAATAGAACAAATTCCTCCAGTAAGACCAAGAATCAGGAAAGTTCAAGACCTGCAAAACAAAGGAACAGCAGGAGAATATGTTTTACCTACTACCGACCTGTTGAAGGCTCATCCTGTTAAAATTGATACTATTAATAAGGAAAGATTAAGTGCAGTTCTGCAGGATACCATGCAAAGTTTTGGTATTGTAGGGTCTGTGGAGAAAATAATTTCTGGTCCTACGATCTTGCATGTTGAAGCCAAATTAGAAAAGGGAACTCGGGTAAAAGAAGTTAAATCCATTTCAGATGAATTATCTATGGCCCTGGGGGTATCTCGTATAAGGATTGATGCCCCTCTTCCCGGTAAACCTGATATGCTGGCAATTGAAGTCCCCCGTGAAAGAAGAAGCCTGGTTACAGTGAAAGAGATATTACAGAGCAGTGATTTCCAGAACAGTTCATTACAGATTCCCCTGGTTTTGGGTAGAGAAGTTACCGGGCAGATAATAATAGATGATCTACGGAATGCCCCCCATTTGCTGGTTGGTGGAGCTACAGGTACAGGTAAAACAATTTGCTTACATAGTATTATTACCGGAATACTTTACCGATTCTCCCCTTCAAAAATGAAACTGGTTCTAATTGATCCCAAAAGGGTTGAGTTTAGTATTTACTCCGAGCTACCACATTTACTCACACCGGTAGTTACTGAAATTGGAACTGCCATAAAAATATTGAAATTAATGACCCGAGAGATGGATAACAGATTCCATATGCTCGGTGAAAAAAGGGTAAGAGATATTACAGGTTATAATAAAGTTTGTTCTTCAGAAGAAAGGATGCCCTTTATAGTAGTAGTGGTTGATGAACTGGCCGACCTGATGATGCAGATGGCCAGAGATGCAGAAAAATATATAGTGCGGTTAGCTCAAAAGGCACGGTCTACAGGTATTCACCTGATAATAGCTACCCAGAGACCTTCAGCAGAAGTGGTAACCGGTTTAATTAAGACTAATTTTCCCAACCGAATTGCTCTGGCGGTTCCTTCGCAAATAGATTCACGGGTGATCATCGACAGACCAGGTGCTGAAAAATTATTAGGTAAAGGAGACATGCTTTACCTTACCCAGGATGGTATCCGTCTCCGAAGGATTCAAGGTGCTTTTATGGATGAAGAAGAAGTAGCAGCAGTGGTTAATAACTGGAGTAGACAGGTTAAAGAACCACCAGAGTACCTGATACCTGAAGATGATGATTTACTTGAAGAAAACAACCAGTTTGAATTTGACGAAGAAGACCCTCTTATGGAGGAAATTACCAGGTTTGTTTTAACTCTTGATTCAATATCTGTCTCACTTTTGCAGAGAAGATTTAGATTAGGCTATGGTAGGGCAGCCAGGATAGTAGATGAGCTGGAAGCCAGGGGTTTGGTGGGTCCCCTTGAAGGTAATAAAAAAAGAAAAGTGTTGGTGGGAAAGCGAAAGGAAAGTCGCCCTTTTCGTTTATAATTATCGTTAACTTTAATATAGATAAATTCAAGAACACTCTGAATATTTTTTCCTGTCCCTAAACTTCGAGGGGTGAAGCCTTTGGGAATTTCATCTTTTATGTCTTTGAAATCTCTGAGTACTTCTTGGTGACTGTTCCTATCTGAGTTATTAATATTAACGAACATTTAATTCTTACCCTTAATCATTAAACCATTGACAATA
>QLUP01000023.1 GCA_018725485.1 Candidatus Lithacetigena glycinireducens
CAGGTTTTTAGAGAAATTATTAAGGAGGTATCTTAATGCGCAAAAGCCGTAAAACACTCGGCGAAGTGCTCAAAGACATGGAAGCTATTACAGCAGAAAATCTGGCAAAGGCTCAAGATGTGCAAATAAAAGAAGGTGGAAGCCTTCCAGAGGTATTGACCAAACTCGGCCTGGTTAATGAAGAAACCTTAGCCCGGGCATTGAGTATAGAATGGGACATTCCCTTTGTAAACTTAAGTGAAGTTAGGTTTGATGAGGAAGTAGCCCGGATGCTTCCCGAAGAAGTAGCCAGAAAATATTTATGTCTTCCTATAGGGATTGAATATGATGATTCGGTTGCAGTAGTAATTTCTGATCCGGTTAATTTGTATGCCCAGGATAAAATTAAGGCTATGCTTAAAAAACCGATAACCTGGGGTTTGTCAACCAAGACCGCTGTAGGAGATTTACTTGATAAACTGTACGGTGTCGAACGTTCCTTAAGGGAAGCCTCCGATGATTTAATGTCTGTTGAAGGTGAAGTCGGAGTTGTAGCTGATACAGATGAAAAAGACTCCACCAAAGATTTAAAGGAAATGGCTGGAGAAGCTCCCATTATCAGGTTGGCCAACTTGATCATGACCCAGGCATTTTCAGAAGGAGCATCAGACATACACATAGAACCTCAAAGAGACCATGTGCTGATAAGACAGAGGATTGATGGTATGTTATATGAGATGATGAAAGTCCCGAAGAAAATTCAATCAGCCCTTATCAGCCGATTTAAAATTATAGCTACTATGGACATTGCTGAGCGAAGATTACCCCAGGATGGAAGAATAAATGTGCGCTATTCGGGTAAAGATATTGACCTAAGGGTTTCCACCTTACCTAAACAGTATGGAGAAAAAATAGTATGCAGGATTCTGGATAAATCAAAAGCCTTGATTTCTCTTGCTCAACTAGGTTTTACCTCCGAAAACCAGGACATATTTACCAGGATGATTGAGCAACCCTATGGCATGATTTTAGTTACCGGACCAACTGGTTCAGGAAAAACTACCACTCTTTATGCGGTTTTAAACCACCTTAATTCCCCTGATAAAAATTTAATCTCTGTTGAAGATCCTGTGGAATACGAATTGAAGGGGATTAACCAGGTTGGAGTTAATGCTAAAGTTGGGCTTATGTTTTCTAATCTTTTAAGAACTATATTAAGACAAGATCCGGATATAATTATGGTAGGAGAAATTCGAGACGCTGAGACATCGAAAATGGCTATGCAGGCAGCTTTGACCGGTCACCTGGTACTATCAACTTTACATACTAATGATGCCTTTAGCGCTCCACCCAGGTTAATTGATATGGGCATTGAGCCTTATCTTATTGCTTCTTCTTTATTGGGAGTTACCGCTCAGAGGTTAGCCAGAACAATATGCAAATATTGCGAAGAACCTGATAAACCACCAGCAGCCTATATTTCCTTTTTTGAAAAACAAATCGAGCAGGTTATGGAAGGGAAACAGCCTGAGTTCAAAAAAGGTGTTGGTTGCCCTAAGTGTAGAAACAGTGGCTATCTTGGTAGAATTGGAATTCACGAAGTAATGAAAATTGATGATGATTTAAGAACTATGATTATTAAAAATTATTCAGCAACTCAAATTAGGGAAGTGGCTGTTCAGAAAGGATGTAAAACCATGCTACTTGATTTACTTTATAAAGCTTGTATTGGTAAAACTACTCTGGAAGAGGTGTTTAGAGTGATTAGTACAGTGGAGGTATAAGATGATGGAGTTAAATTTGTATGAGATAATGAAAATCGCTTTTGATTTACATGCATCAGATGTCCACTTAACCAGTGGAGTTCCTCCTATTATCAGAATTGATGGTAAATTACATCACTTAAATGATTACCCTGGATTAACACCCCAGGCAATCAAGGATCTCGTTTATCCTTTTATTACAGAAGAAGAGATAGAAGAACTTAAAAACTTTAAAGATCTGGATACTTCATTTGGTATAAGAGGTCTGGGAAGGTTCAGGGCAAACATATATCAGCAAAGAGGAAGTATTGGTGTGGCTTTAAGGATAATTATGGATCGTATTCCCTCTTTTGTTGAACTGGGATTACCCGCAATAATAGAAGAAATGGCGATGAAACCTCGTGGTCTGCTGCTGGTTACTGGTCCCACAGGTATGGGAAAATCTACCACTTTAGCCTCCATTGTGGGATATATAAACCAAAACAGGTTGTGCCACATTATCACCATTGAAGATCCCATCGAGTTCTTACATCATCACGGAAAGGGTATGGTTAACCAGCGAGAAGTTGGCAAGGATACTACCAGTTTTGCTCAGGCACTTCGTTCTTCTCTAAGGGAGGACCCAGACATTATTATGGTAGGTGAAATCAGAGACCTGGAAAGCATTACGGCTGCACTTACCCTGGCGGAAACAGGCCACCTGGTTTTAAGTACTGCACATACAAACAATGCTGCTCAAACAATTGATAGGTTAATCGATGTGTTTCCTTCATCTCAGCAAAACCAGATAAGGTACCAGTTATCAGAAGTTTTAGAAGGAGTCATCAGCCAATTGCTCCTACCTCATAGCAGTGGGCAAGGGCGAGTACTCGCAACCGAGATAATGGTGTCGACCCCAGCTGTGAGGAATCTTATAAGAGAGGGAAAATCCAATCAGATTTTGTCGCTTATTCAAACAGGGTCTCAATTTGGAATGCACACTATGGATCAGGATTTAATCAGACTTTATCTTGCTGGAAGGATAAGCCAGGAAGTGGCTCTCGGTTTTGCTTTTAACCAAAGAGAGATGGAAAGAATTTTAAGGGAAAAGGGGGTATACAAAAGTGCCAAGCTATAAATACCGGGCTATTAATGCAACTGGTAAAAAGGTTGAGGGAATTTTAGAAGCTGAATCATCCTCACAGGTAGCTAAGATGATAGGTTCTGATCTTTCAATTGTATCCATCATCCCAATGGGTTCAGGGGGTACCATCAGTGAAGGTTTTAATATTGGATCCTCTTTAAGTATTTTCAAACCTAAAGTGTCCTTGAAAGATTTGTCTCTCTATGCTCGCCAACTTGCAGTATTATTGAAGGCAACCCCTTTAATAAATGCCCTATCCACTCTAACAAGTCAGCTAGAAACTCCGTATTTAAAAAAAATAACCAGGGAAGTGCAATCAGATGTTTCCAAGGGTTTATTTTTATCAGCAGCTCTTTCAAGACAAAAAGATGTTTTTTCTCCCTTTTTTATTAAGGTGGTCAAGAGTGGTGAGGCTACTGGTAAACTTACCGATTCCCTCGAGAGGCTGGCTTTATTCCTGGAAAAAGAGGTAAAATTACGCTCTAAAATAAAATCTGCTCTTACTTACCCAATTATAGTAGTAAGTGCAGCTTTAATAATGGTCATAGGACTAACCACTTTTGTTATTCCAGGGTTTGCTGCTTTACTAATAGAGGTAGGGGTTGCTTTACCTTTGCCTACCAAAATAGTAATGGCTTTTTCTAAAACTTTAACAACTTACTGGTATATTGTGGTTGTTTTTATCACGGTAGCTTCATATTTACTGAGAAGGTATCTTAGAACTGAATCTGGAAGAAAATCCAAAGATAGGCTTATGCTGAAATTATTCCTGGTAGGTCCTTTATTCAAAAAATCTATATACTCCCAATTTGCCAGAACTTTAAGCCTGTTGCTGGAAGGTGGAACCACCCTTATTGATGCTTTGAAAGTATTACAGGAGGTTATAGGTAATGCAGTTTATGAAGAAGATATCAAAAATTTAAGGTTAGAGCTTGAAAGAGGAAAAACATTCAAAAATGTTCTTTCTCGAAGCGGGCTTTATCCACCTATGTTTTTGGGGTTAGTAGGCTCAGGGGAGGAATCCGGAGCTTTATCGGAAGTTTTAAAGAAAGTTGCGGATTTTTATGATGATGAGATCGAATATACCATATCCTCAATAACAGCGGCTATTGAACCAATAATGCTTATTTTTCTGGGTGGGATGATAGCCTTTCTGGTATTGACCATGTTTTTACCATTATTTTCTCTAATGGGTGGTCTTCACTAGATTTATTTCCTCTGAATATGTTATAATATTATCTTGTTTTTTTATACCCAAAAATAATTAATTATTTATTGAGGTGATTAAATAAATGGAGAATAACACTTCCAGAGTGTTAAATTTGGGGAAGATTAGTAGTCTTCTTGAGCCTCCTGGCTTCCTTGAGCATCAAACACAATCATTTAAGAATTTTTTGGACATAGGTATTGAAGAACTTATTTCGAGTATAAACCCAATTAAAGAAGCAGGCATGGTACTCGAATTTTCTAAATATTACATAGAACCTTCGCAAATAAGCTATGAAGAATGCAGGGAAAGAAGGGTAACTTACCAGGGAAAAATTAAAGCTCAAGCTAAACTTAAATTACCCAGCGGAGAGATAAAAGAGCAGGAAGTAATTTTAGCCAACATTCCTTTGATGAGTGATTCAGGTACTTTTTTAATCAATGGTACCCAGAGGGTGGTGGTAAGCCAGTTAACTCGTTCTCCGGGGGTATATTTTGAAAAGATTCCTGTTGATCAACCTGGGTCTTTGTGTATCACTGCTTATTTAATACCTGATAGGGGTACCTGGATTGATTTCGAAGTAGAAAGAAATGGAACAATTTGGGTTAGGATTGATAAAAAAAGTAGAAGAGTGCCTATCACTGTGTTGCTCAGAGCAGCTGGATTAAGCACTGATGATGATTTGTTCAAGAAATTCAATAATTCCTACAAAAGTGAAATTGGCTATGAAGCTATAGAAGCAGACGATATTATTGATTTAGATAGAATCAAACCTGACCATAAAGATGTACTGTCAAAAGAAGGTGCACTATTAACTGGAAGATTGGTATATTTACTAAAAGATCTGGGTTTAGAGAAGATTCCTATAATTAGAAATGAAATATCTAAACCATTGATTACCACCCTAAAAAAAGACAACACTAAAAATAGTGACGAAGCATATTTAGAAATTTACAAAAAACTAAAACCAGGCGAAATGCCTTCCCTGGAAACCGCTAAAAGATTCGTAAATCTCCTCCTTTTTGATGCCAAAAGAAATAATCTGGATAAGGTAGGACGATACAAAATTAATAAAAGATTGGCCGTTACTGTACCTGAAACAAACACTACTTTGACTTTGGAGGATATTATTGCTATAACCAGACAATTAATTAGATTATACGAAGGTCTTGAAGACTATGACGACATAGATCATTTAGGTAACAGGAGGGTAAGATTAGTTGGTGAGTTACTGTTAGGGCACTTGAAAGGAGCCCTGGCAAAATTGGATAGAATTATCAGGGATAAAATGATTGTTACACCTCACCAGGAAATCACCCCTTCCAGAATTGTCAGCTCCAGGCCTTTAAGCACAGCTTTTAAAGAATTTTTTACAGCCAGCCAGCTATCTCAATACCTTGATGAAATTAATCCCCTGGCATCATTAACACACAAAAGGAGATTAAGTTCTTTAGGACCTGGTGGTTTACACAGGGAAAGAGCTGGTATTGAGGTTAGGGATGTTCATCATTCTCACTATGGGAGAATTTGTCCAATCGAGACTCCTGAAGGAGCAAATATTGGCCTCATTAATACTTTATCTACTTACAGCAGGATCAATGATTATGGCTTTATAATTACCCCCTATTTCAAGGTAATTTCAGGAAAAAGAACCTCAGAGATTGTTTATCACACTGCAGACGAAGAAAAAGCGCTATTTGTTGCTGATCCTACTACTCCTATTGGGTATGATGGCAGTATTATTCCTGACCAGTTGACTGTAAGAAAGGGTTCTGAATTGGTGAGTGTAGCTAAAGAAAAGGTAAACCTGATGAATGTATCACCCCGTCAAATCTTTAGTATTTCAGCATCATTAATTCCCTTTTTGGAACATGATGATGCTAACAGGGCTTTGATGGGGTCTAACATGTACCGGCAGGCTGTTCCCCTTTTATACCCCGAACCACCTTTGGTAGGAACTGGTTTAGAAACTAAGGTTGCCATTGATTCGGGAGAAGCAGTAGTTTCCAGGACCAATGGCTGGGTTGATTATTTAGATGCTGGGAAAATAGTTGTTATAGATGATAATGGTTTGAAAGATGAATATATACTGTCTAAATTCCAGAGAACCAACCAAAGCACAGTATTTAATCAATACCCTATCGTTGAAAAAGGACAGCGAATTGAAAAAGGACAGATAATTGCTGACAGCCAATCGATTTATCAGGGTGAATTATCACTTGGCAGGAATGTGCTCGTTGCCTTTATGATTTGGGGTGGATACAACTATGAAGATGCTATCATCATTAGCGAAAAATTATTTAGAGATGATGTATTTACTTCTCTTCATATTGAAGAGTATGAAATTCAAGCCCGAGAGCTAAAAGTAGCCCCAGAAGAGGTCACCCGCGACATTCCTGGAGAAAGCGAAGAATCGTTAAAAAACCTTGAAGAAACTGGAATTATTCGTTTAGGAGCTGAAGTTAAGGCAGGCGATATTCTTGTTGGCAAAGTAACTCCCCGAGGAGAAGGAGAGCTAAGTCCCGAGGATAGAATTTTACGAGCTATTTTTGGAGAAAGAGCCAGCAATGTAAAAAATACCTCCCTGAGACTTCCACCTGGAGAACAAGGGGTGGTGGTTGGGGTAACAGTTCATTCCCTGGAAAATGGTGATGAATTACCATCAGGTGTGCTTAAGTCGGTTAAGGTAAGGATTGCGCAGAAAAGAAAGATTAATGTGGGTGACAAAATAGCTGGACGGCATGGAAATAAAGGAGTAATTGCTAAAGTTCTTAGCGAAGAAGACATGCCTTTTCTCGAAGACGGTACTCCTGTGGATATCATACTTAATCCCCTGGGAGTTCCTTCTAGAATGAATGTTGGCCAGATTCTCGAAATGTACCTCGGATGGATTGCTAGCAAAACGGGTACCCGTTTTGTTGTGCCAATTTTTGACGGACCTAAACTTAAAGAAATAACTGAGCTTTTAAAAGAAGCCCATATCCCTGGTGAAGGTAGGGTTCCACTCAGGGATGGTAAAGAAGGCAATTATTTCCTAAACGAAATTAGTATAGGAAAAATGTATGTATTTAAACTAATACACCTGGTGGAAGATAAAATACATGCTCGAGCAATTGGACCCTATTCACTAATAACCCAGCAACCACTTGGTGGAAAAACCCAGTTTGGAGGACAGAGGTTTGGTGAAATGGAGGTTTGGGCATTAGAGGGACATGGGGCAGCTTACACTTTACAAGAAATGTTAACCCTTAAATCTGATGATATAAGCGGAAGAAATAAAACCTTCAGAGATATCGTCAAAGGTAAGGGAGTGTCAGCTCCAGGGTGCCCGGAATCCTTCAAGGTATTAATTCGAGAGTTAAGAAGTTTGTGTCTTGATGTAATTTTGATGCCCAATGAAGAAAAAAAGGCAGCACAGAAAACACATTTATTACCAATTCAAGATAAACTTGCTGCCGGTGCTATTTTTAAGGGGGATGGTGGTTATGAATAGAATGAAAGAAAAAGATGTCATTGAAACTACAAATTTTGATTTTGTTGGTTTAAAAATCGCCTCACCTGAAGATATTCTTTCCTGGTCTAAGGGCGAGTTACTAAAATCAGAAACTATTAATTATAGAACTTTAAGACCAGAGCCTGATGGATTATTTTGCGAAAAAATATTCGGACCTACCCGAGATTACGAATGTTACTGCGGTAGGTACAAAGGTACGCGTTATAAAAATGTTATTTGCGACCGCTGTGGAGTTGAAGTTATAGATACGAAAGTAAGAAGAGAAAGAATGGGGCATATTAAGCTTAATGCTCCGGTTGTTCACTCCTGGTACCTGAAAAGTATCCCCAGCAAGCTGGGGATTATTATGGATTTATCACCGGTAGTTTTGGAACAGGTTATATATTATGGAGCCTACCTGATATTAGATTCTGGGAGTTCGCCTCTTAAAAACGGACAGGTACTGTCTGAAGAGAGTTATTTTGAACAAAAAAAACTTTATCCAGACCTGGTTGTAGGTATGGGAGCGGAGGCTTTGAAGGCTTACCTGGCAAGATTAAACCTGGAAGCTACTATAAAAGAGTTGAGAAAAGAGAATGATACAGCGAAAAGTCAAAGGAAAAGTAAATTATTAAGAAAACTTAGCCTTCTTGAATCTCTAAAAGCCACCGGGAACCGTCCAGAGTGGATGATTCTGAATGTATTACCGGTTCTCCCCCCTGATTTAAGGCCTTTAATACATTTAGATTCAGGTCGCTTTGCCTCTTCCGATTTAAACGACCTGTATAGAAGGGTAATAAACCGCAATAATAGGCTGAAAAAGCTAATGGAAGTGGGAGCGCCCGGATTGATTATCCGAAATGAAAAGAGGATGCTTCAAGAAGCTGTCGATGCTTTAATAGATAATTCTAAGAGAGCCAGGCCTATAACAGGCAGTCATAACAAACCCTTAAAGAGTTTGTCAGGTGTTCTCAGAGGTAAACAGGGAAGGTTCAGGCAAAATCTTTTAGGGAAAAGAGTTGATTATTCTGGAAGATCAGTTATCGTTGTAGGCCCTGAACTTAAACTCCATCAATGTGGATTACCTAAAGAAATGGCCCTTGAGTTGTTCAAACCATTTGTTATTCATGAACTTACAGCAAGAGATTACGCTAGCAATGAAAAAGGTGCAAAAAAGCTTATTGAAAAAAGAGACGAAAAAGTATGGTCTGTTTTAGAAAATGTCTGCAAAGAAAAGGTTGTTCTTTTAAACAGAGCGCCAACTTTACATCGAGCTAGTATTCAGGCTTTTGAACCAATTCTGGTTGAAGGTAAAGCTATTCGTATTCATCCTATGGTATGTGCTCCTTTCAATGCTGATTTTGATGGTGACCAGATGGCTGTTCATTTCCCACTTTCTACCCAGGCACAGGCAGAAGCTAAGATTTTAATGCTTTCTAGCCATAATTTACTGAGCCCAGCGCATGGGAGGCCCTTAGTATCACCTACGCAAGATATTGTGCTTGGCTGCCACTATTTAACTTTAGAAAGATTAGAAGATAAAGCTGAGTTAAAATTATTTGCCCGACCAGAAGAAGTAGTCTATGCTTTTGAAACTGGAGTGGTTGATCTGCATACTAGCGTCAGAGTGTTATTAGGGAATAACCTTGTAATTACTACTCCTGGTAGGATTATTATGAATTTAGAGATTAACAAAGCCCTGGGAACTCGAATGGGTGTAAATTTTCCTTACCTCAATACTCAGTTTGATAAAAAGAATCTTCAGAACTTAACTTATGATTGCTATGAAGCTTTCGGTTCTTCTAAAACTTCTGAATTATTGGATGCCATTAAAGAATTAGGTTTTAAGTATGCTACCTTAAGTGGCGCTACCATTAGTTTTGCTGATATGAAAGTTCCTATGCAGAAAGAAATATTACTTCAAGAAGCTGAAAAGGAAGTTAAATTTTTAGAAAAAGAGTTTCTAATGGGGCGCCTCTCTTCAGAAGAGCGATACAGAAAGGTTGTTAAAACCTGGGATGAAACACGAAGAAAAATAACCGAATCTGTAGTAAAAAACTTTGAAGAATTCGATAACCTCTATATGATGTTTACTTCTGGAGCGCGTGGAAACCGTGACCAGGTAAGCCAGTTAGTAGGAATCAGAGGATTGATGACCGATCCCACGGGAAGAGCTATTGAATTTCCCATTAAATCATCATTTCTTGATGGGCTGGGTGTATTGGAGTACTTTATTTCTACCCATGGAGCTCGGAAGGGTTTAGCTGATACTGCTTTGAAAACTGCGGATGCAGGTTATCTTACCAGAAGATTAGTTGATGTTGCCCACGAAATCACTATTTCAGAAGACGACTGTTCACTGGTAAGAATAAAAGCTAAAAGCGAGAGCACTAAGAAACAAATACCCTTTCATGCTCGTATCTTCAACAAAATTGCTATAGAGGACATTATAGATCCTGAAACAAGGGAAATAATTGTAAGAAATGGAGAGACAATATCTTTTCAACAGGCAAAACATATAGAAGACTCAGGTATAACTGAATTAGTTCTTAAACAACCTCTGGACTATTTAGAGGTTATGGATATTATTGAGGGCAGAAATGTTATTGAAACTTTAGAAGAGAGGATTGCCGGGAGAATAGCCGCTTTTGATATTGTAGATCCAATTAGTAAAGAGGTAATAGTAACTGCAGGAAGCGTTATAACCAAGAAAGCTGCCAGATTTATCAGTGAAACAGATATTAAGAATGTTAGGATAAGGTCTGTATTAACCTGCAAAAGCCCTCGGGGTGTATGCGCAAGGTGCTATGGTGTAAGTCCAGCAACCCAGAGGATTGTGGAAGTAGGAGAAGCTGTAGGGATAATCGCCGCTCAATCAGTTGGTGAACCTGGAACACAGTTAACTATGAGAACTTTTCACACTGGAGGGGTAACAGCTGAAGATATAACCCGTGGTCTACCAAGGGTAGAAGAGTTATTTGAAGCCAGAAAACCTAAACGAGAAGCCATTACTGCAGAAATTAAAGGTAAAGTTAGGATAACCCAGGAAGAAGGTAAGCGAAAAATAACCGTCTTCGGCGATACTGATTCTAAAACCTACGAAGTTAGTTTTGGTCAGGAAATAGAAATCTGGGATGGTGTTTATGTTGACGAAGGACAGCGGTTAACCGAGGGAGCAGTTAATCCTCATAGATTACTTGATCAGTATGGGCCTAATAAAGTAAGGGAGTACCTATTAAGGGAGATTCAAAAAGTTTACAAAAGCCAGAAAGTGGACATAAATGATGTTCATCTAGAAGTCATTATCAGGCAAATGCTAAGGAAAGTAGCCATAGAAGATGGAGGGGATTCTGATTTCTTACCTGGAAATCTGGTGGACCGCTATGTTTTTGAAGATACCAGGCAATATTATGTTGAGCAAGGAAAAAGACCTCCTCAAGCAAAATCTATGCTGTTTGGCATCACTAAATCGGCTTTAACCACTGAAAGCTTCTTATCGGCTGCTTCTTTCCAGGAAACAACCAGGGTGCTTACTGATGCAGCAATCCGTGGAAAAGTTGATGAGCTTCAAGGTTTAAAAGAAAATGTTATTTTGGGTAGGTTGGTTCCTGCAGGTACGGGCCATCCTGCCTATACAGATATTTTGACTTCAGAAGAAAACCTGTTAATTAAAACTGAAAAGTAGACAGTTTAAACTTGAAAAGTGAACTGTAGATGATACACTCCTCCAAGCCTGTCTGCCTACAGGCAGG
>QLUP01000024.1 GCA_018725485.1 Candidatus Lithacetigena glycinireducens
TGGTGGCAGTTTTAGTTTAGGTGTAATAGTTTGAGCAGGTTACTATGCTTTGGGCAACAGCCTGTACGCATTTGACACACCTTTTACTTTGATAAGCAAAACATGAGATTACCACACCCCATACCTATTCACCAATCTCCAATAGGTGCGAGGCTCGTAATGACTGTTGGATTTGGGGTCTCCGCATTATAAAAAGCAGTCATAAACTACTCTTTTTAACTGATATGGCAGATGTATTAAAATAACTGTTATGATACTTGTAACCTTTTCCTGGTTTAAAAGGTCTAAATATAAAATATGGAAGAAAAAGAAATATTAGAGCAATTCAAAAAAGGACAGGAAGAAGCCTTTTTCCACCTCCTGGACTTATATGAGAAAGAGGTCTATACCCTCGCTTTAAGGATTTTAGGCCATGCCGAAGATGCCCGGGACGCTTCTCAGGAAGCCTGGCTCAGAATTTATCGGGGGTTAAACCATTTTAGGGGGGAATCCACGCTTAAAACCTGGATTTATCGTATAGCCTTCAACACTTCCCTGTCAGAATTAAAGAAAAAACACCGCTCGACTTCAATACCATTAGATGAGGAGGCAATCGGAGAGTTTCCGGAAGAGTTTGGAGAAATTGAGAGCGCGCTTCTTAATTTACCAGATAAGTACAGAAGCGCTGTATCTTTAAGGGATATCTATGGTTATCCCTATGAGGAAATAGCTAACATTATGAAAATATCTTTAAGTTCTGCCAAGGTGCTGGTGCATAGGGGTAGGATTAAACTAAAAAACAGGCTGGAAGAAGCCGGATTAAATGAGGTAAAGAAATGGATTTAGATACTGCCGTGCTGGCCTACTTAAAGGGTGAGTTAAGCCCTCTCGTCAGCCAGAAAATGAAAAACCTTATTAATACCAAACCCTATATAAAACAGAAAGTTTTAGAGTGGCAATCATATGTTGCTAAAATGGAGTATTTAAGCGATAAAACCTATCCTATCCCAGTGGGTTACCGGGAACAATTAATAAAAAAACTGACCAAAAAAAATAATTATCTTCCCTGGGTAGGGGCTCTAACCATAATACCTGGATTGTTACTGGTTTTAGGTATTCGTCTGGCAAGAAAGAATAAGACTGCATGAACCCTGCAGATTTCATTCCCCATAGATATCCTTTTCTCCTGGTAGATAAACTGTTGGCCCTGGAAGCTGGTACTTCGGCAACGGGTGTTAAAAAATGGAGTAAAGATGACCCCATTTTTCAAGGGCACTTTCCCGGAGAACCGGTGGTTCCAGGCGTGCTTTTACTGGAGGCTATCGCTCAGGTGGGAGCAGCTGCGGTTTTAGCTCAGGCTGAACATAAAGGAAGGAAGGCTTTTCTGGCTAAAGTAGAAGAAGCCCGGTTTTTAAGGGTAGTTAGACCGGAAGAAGAAGTGAAATTAAAAACCACTGTTCGTATGTTAAAAGCTGGCTTTGGTGAAGGTATAGGTGAAGCCCTGGTAGGTGATGAAATAGCTGTAAAAGGGAAAATCATCTTTAAGGTGGTATAAATATGATTAAAACCAGATTAACAGAAATGTTAAATTTAAAATATCCCATCTTTCAGGGGGGAATGGCCTGGGTGGCTACCCCAACTTTGGTAGCTGCGGTGTCAGAAGCTGGAGCCTTAGGTATTCTGGGTACCGGCCACCTCAATGGCGAAGAAACCCTGAAGGCTATCCGGGAAACCAGGGAAAAAACCACTAAACCTTTCGGAGTGAATATAATGCTTCAGTCTCCCCGGGTTTCAGAGATTATCAAGGTATGTTTAGAAGAGAAAGTACATCTGGTAACCTTTGGGGCAGGCAATCCTGCCATCTATATCCCTGCTTTTCAGGAGAAACGAATAATGGTTTTTCCCGTGGTTAACAGTGTGTCGCTGGCTATAAGGCTTAAAAGAACCGGTGTGGAGGGAATCATTGCTGAAGGAAGAGAAGCGGGAGGGCATGTAGGCAAAAACGCCACCTTACCACTCATCCCTCAAATTGTAGATGCGACTAATCTACCGGTAGTAGCCGCAGGTGGTTTTGCTGACGGCAGAGGTTTGCTGGCGGCTTTATCGCTGGGAGCGGTAGGAGTACAGATGGGTACAAGGTTTATTTGCACGCAGGAAGCCGAGGTGCATCTTAACTATAAAGAAGCCATTATTAAAGCCGGAGATTTAAGCACCATGGTAACCGGGGAAACCTTCGGACATCCGGTAAGGGTAATTCGTAATCAGCTGGCTAATAAAGTACTGGAACTGGAAAAAAAAGGAGCTTCTCTGGAAGAATTTGAAACAATAGGTGTGGGTGCTTTAAAAAAAGCTGTTAATAACGGGGATATGATAAATGGTTCGCTGATGGCTGGGGAAATCTCGGGATTAATTAATGATATTCCTTCAGTAGCACAGGTCTTATGCAGAATAGAAGAAGAATTTTTAATCGGTTTTAATTTGCTTAAGATTCAACTTGAATGTCAGGACTGAATTTAGTGACGATTAAGCATAAAAATAATTTGGGTGTTAAAATTGCTGGTTGTGGTTTTTTTGTTCCAGAGAGAAAATTAACCAATCTGGATTTGGAAAAGATGGTTGATACCTCTGATGAATGGATTCTCCAGAGGACCGGGATTAAGGAAAGATACCTTACTCCTGAGGGCGTAGCCAGTTCTGACCTGGCGGTTCATTCCTCTTTGCAGGCTATAAAATCAGCAGGGATAAAAAAGATAGATTTAATTATCGTGACTACGGTAACACCTGATTACCCCGTGCCTGCTGGCGCTAACCTCTTGCAGGATAAAATTGGAGCTACCAAAGCAGGAGCCTTTGACCTTAATGCAGGTTGCTCGGGGTTTTCTTACGGATTAGTAACGGGTAGTCAGTTCATCATTAGCGGTAATTATAAAAATGTGTTGGTAGTGGGAGTGGACACTCTCTCGCGGATAACCGATTTTACCGATAGAAACACCTGCGTGCTTTTAGGTGATGGTGCCGGTTCGGTAGTTTTGCAAAGAGATGAAGGGGAAAGCGGACCCGTAGCCTTTACCCTCGGATCTGATGGCGGAAAGTACGATTCCATCATAGTCCCGGCAGGTGGAAGCCTGCATCCAGCTTCTATTGCCAGTATTGAAAATAAAAGTCATTTTGTAAGGATGGACGGTCGGGCTGTTTTTGAGTTTGCGGTAAATAAAACTGTCGGGGTTATTCAGGAAGTTTTAGATAAAGCCCGTCTGAATATTAAGGATATAGACTATTTTCTGTTGCATCAGGCAAACCTGAGAATATTGGAAGGCATAAGCAGGAAGCTAAAAATACCCTGGTCTAAAATTCTGGTAAATATAGATAGGTATGGCAATACCTCAGCCGCCTCCCTGCCTATCCTCTTAACCGAAGCCATCAATGAAGATAAGATTAAAAAAGGGCAACTCCTGTTGTTTGCTGGTTTTGGAGCAGGGTTATCCTGGGGAGTAACCATCTGGAGATGGTAGGAAGCATAAAATGAATTTACTCAACCGGTTAAACTGGCTTAGAAAACCCAAAGTTAAAACCGGGATAACCGATTATACCTCAACAGTTCCCGATAATATCTGGATTAAATGCGAAAGTTGCCAGACCCTGATTTATAATAACGATTTAATAGAAAACTTAAAAGTTTGTCCTCATTGTAATCATCATCATCGCCTGACAGCCCGCGAACAGATATCCCAGATTTGCGACCCGGGAACTTTCTATGAAGAAGATGCCAGCCTATCTTCCAGAGATACATTAGGTTTTAAAGATACCCAGAGTTATGTGGTAAAACTGAAAGAGGCTAAGAAAAAAACTGGGTTATCTGAAGCAGTAATAACCGGCATAGGTCAGATAGGCAGTTACCGGGTGGGTATGGCAGTTATGGATTTTAATTTCCTCGGGGGGAGTATGGGGTCGGTAATGGGTGAGAAATTAGTCAGGATTATTTATAAAGCTATTAAGGAAGAGTTACCCCTGATAATAATCTGTGCTTCAGGTGGAGCCAGAATGCAAGAAGGCATTCTTTCCCTGTTTCAGATGGCCAAAATAAATTATGCCCTTAACGAATTCTCTTCTAAATCACTGCTTTTTATCTCAGTCTTAACCAATCCCACCACTGGCGGGGTGACTGCATCCTTTGCTTATGCAGCGGATATAGTTTTGGCGGAAGAGGGAGCGCTCATTGGTTTTGCCGGTCCACGGGTGATTGAGCAAACTACTAAATTGAAATTACCTGAGGGGTTTCAAAGGGCGAATTTCTTGCTGGATAAGGGTATGGTTGACCGGGTAGTCAATAGAAAATCCCTTAAATCCACCCTTATTAGCATTCTGGAGTTTAATTATGGAAGATAAGTTAATCTTTGAATTACCCCTGCTGGAGATGGAAGAAAAGATCAGGTTATTAATTGAAAAAGAGGGTGAAAGTAGAGATACAGCTAAACTCACCCAGCTTTTGAAAAAAAAGGAAAAAGAGATATACGAGAATTTAACTCCCTGGCAGGTCGTCCAGTTAGCCAGGTACCAAGGACGACCCAGAAGCCTGGATTATATAAATATAATATTTGAGAATTTCCTGGAGCTTCATGGAGACAGGCGTTTTGGCGATGACCCGGCTATGGTGGGTGGTTTAGCTTTCTTTAATAAACGCACGGTAATGGTTATAGCACAGCAGAAAGGCAGAGGCGTAGATGACAACCTGTTTAGAAGGTTTGCTATGCCCAATCCTGAAGGTTACCGTAAAGCCCAGAGGCTGATGAAGTTAGCCGAAAAGATGAATATTCCTATTATTACCCTGGTGGACACACCTGGTGCTTACCCGGGCATAGAAAGTGAAGAAAGAGGGCAGGCAGAGGCTATTTCTCAAAGCATATCCTTGATGTTAAGTTTAAAGATTCCTACCATCGCCATCGTAATTGGCGAGGGTGGTTCTGGCGGGGCTTTAGCCATAGCTTCGGCAGATAAGATTTTGATGTTAAAATATGCCATCTTTTCGGTTATTTCGCCCGAAGGCTGTGCCGCTATACTCTGGAAAGACGAGAAATACACCGAGAAAGCAGCCGGTGAATTAAAACTTACTGCCCGAGACCTTTTGAAGTTAAAAATCATAGACGGAATTATTGAAGAACCCTTAAGAGGAGCGCATTATAATCCCGGTCAGGTTGCCAGGAATATTTCTGATTCCTTAAATCATCAACTGGAACTTTTAAGAAACCTGCCTGCGGATACTCTTAAGCAACTTAGAAAAGAGAAATACCTTAAAATAGGCAAGATTTGAAAAGGAGATGGGAGCCAGTAAAATGGATAATTATTTACAGCGGTTAAAAGAACTGATTGAGATATTAAAAAAGGAAAATCTAACAGAAATTTCTATTGAGGATAATAAGTTTAAGGTAAGTATAAAAAGAAACCACCCCAGCTCCTTGCCTGTAAATGTGCCTGTAAATACACCACAGCCATTGTTAAACCAGAAGATAACTGAAGAAATAAGCATAGAGGAAGGCTACCGTGAAATAACCTCTCCATTGGTGGGAATCGTAAGACTAATTAGAAATGATGGAACTCCTTACCTTAAAGTGGGGAATCAGATAAAAAAAGGTCAGACCGTATGCGTGATTGAAGCTATGAAAGTGCTAAATGAAGTTTCCTCCCAGGTAGCGGGAAAGGTAGTTAGAATTATGGTAAAAGATAAACAGTTAGTAGAGTATGGACAAACCCTAACTTTAGTGGAAGAGGATGTTTAAAAAAATACTGATTGCCAATAGGGGAGAGATTGCTGTAAGAATAATCAGGACCTGCCGGGAAATGGGTATCCCTACGGTAGCCATTTATTCTCAAGCAGACAGGGACAGTCTGCATGTAAAGTTTGCCGATGAAGCCTTCTGTGTAGGAGGTCCTGCTTCCAGGGATAGCTATCTCAATATACCCAATATACTGAGCGGTGCAGATGTTTTACAGGTAGAAGCCATACATCCCGGATACGGTTTTCTATCAGAAAACGCCCGTTTTGTTAAAATCCTGGAAGAGTGTAATTTTAAGTTTATCGGACCTTCCAGAGAATCCATTGAGTTAGGCTCTCATAAAGCCCATACCTGTGATACCATGAAAACTGCAGGTCTTCCTATCGTAGAAGGTTTTCGCGGAAATACCGAAGATGAACAGGATTTGTTGAATAAGATAAAAAATATAGGTTTTCCAGTCATGCTTAAAGCTTCTGCTGGGGGTGGTGGCAAGGGTATGAGAATAGTACATAATGAGAAAGAATTGGCAAAAATGGTTCCAATGGTTAAAAAAGAAGCAGAGATAAGCTTTGGCTCTGGCGATTTCTATGTAGAGAAATACTTAGGGGATGTCCGGCACATAGAGTTTCAGGTATTAGCTGATAATTATGGTGAAATAATACATCTCGGTGAAAGAGAATGCACCATTCAAAGACGCCACCAGAAGATTATTGAAGAATCGCCCAGTCCTTTCCTTGATGAACAATTAAGAGAAGAGATGGCTGAGTCTGCCATAGAAGGAGCTAGATCCCTTAAATATAGAAGTCTTGGTACTATGGAATTTTTAGTGGATAGCAAGCGGAACTTTTATTTTATAGAGATAAATACCCGTATTCAGGTAGAACATCCGGTTACGGAAATGGTGTTTGGTCTGGACTTAGTTAGAGAGCAAATCCAGTTAGCAGCCGGGAAAAAGTTATCCCTGAAACAATCACAGGCCAGACCCAAAGGTCATTGTATTGAGTGTCGGATTCTGGCTGAAGATATAGATAAAGGGTTTATACCATCAACAGGAAAGATTGAGGGTTTATATATTCCAGGTGGTTTCGGGGTAAGGGTGGACACGCATATCTACTCGGGATACGAGATTACTCCCTACTACGATTCCCTGCTGGCAAAATTAATCTGCTGGGGTAAAGACAGGAAAGAAGCCATTGTTAGATGTTATAACTCTTTAGATGAGTTTAATATTACCGGGGTTAAAACCAATATCCCCCTCCTTAAAAGGATAATGAAAGATAAAGAATTTATAAAGGGTAATTTTACCACGGATTATCTGGGGAAAATGGCGTAAATATGAAACCTTACCGGGAGATTGGCCATAAAATAATCTGGTTAGAAGAGGTTGATTCTACCAACAATTACGCTAAGAACCTGGCTGAAAAAGGTGAAGAGGAAGGAATTGTGGTGGTAGCCAGAAAGCAGACCTGCGGGAGGGGTAGAGAAGACAGAAACTGGATATCACCTGAAGGTGGCCTGTATCTGTCTTTTATTCTAAGACCTGTTTTTCCTGTTAAAGAATTAACACCGATAACGCTGCTATCTGCGGTTGCGGTTTTAGAAGCCGTAGAAGACATAACCTCTCTTAAATGCCAGTTGAAGTGGCCTAACGACCTTTTACTACACGGTAAAAAAGTATGCGGTATCTTGACTGAAAGCAAGGTGGTGGGAGAAACGGTAGTCTATGTAGTGGTAGGGATAGGAGTCAATGTAAATAATAGTATTGAAGAATTAAATGCTGGTTTACAGTACCCGGCTGTTTCTCTTAAGGAAAAGTTAGGGTATGACATAGAAATATCTATATTATTAAAGGAAATCATACGGAACCTTAATAAATATTATCCATTAACTCTTAGTAAGGGATGGAGTTTTATTGTTAAAAAATGGAAAGAAAAACTTTACCAGGTTGATAAAGAGTTACGGGAGCCCATTATTCACCTGCAAGACTTTCTTTCCTTAGAAAACGAAGAAGGCGAATTAGCCTGATGTTAGCTTTATTATTTCCCGGACAGGGCTCTCAGTACCCCGGAATGCATAAAAAATGGCTGGCATATAAAGCATTTAGTTCTACACTGGAAGAGGCAGGAGACTATTTGAAACTAAACCTGTTGTCCCTGTTAGAAGAAGGTTCGGGTGAACAATTACAGCAAACTTCCCTCGCCCAGCCTTTAATTTTAACGGTAAGCTATGGGATTCTGAAAGTTCTTAAAGAAAAAGGTCTTAAAGAAGGAGCGGTTCTCGGGCATAGCCTCGGTTCCTATACCGCTCTCCTAGCTTCAGGCGTAGTATCCTTTGAAGATGGTTTGAGTATAACCAGAAAAAGAGGAGAGATGGTGGAAGAACTTTTAGGCAGGGATTTTAAGGGTGGACTGGTGGCGGTGATGGGATTGGAAGAAACTTCAGTAAGAGAAATTTTAAATAACCATCCCCTGCTGGATATTACCAATGTCAATGCTCCGGAGCAGATAGTGGTAGGTGGCAAAGAAGAAGATATTGCCTGCTTAATGGTTGAACTTAAAGAGAAAAGAATAAGGGCTGTTAAACTTTCAGTCTCCCACCCTTTTCATACTAGATACCTGAAAGAAATGGTACCCCTGTTTGAACAGTTTCTGGCTGGTTTTTCTTTTCAAACACCAGCTGTTTATTATATTTCTCCTAGCCTGGCTCAGGTTTTGGAGGAGGGAGAAGATGTAAAAAAGGTTCTGGCACAGGAATTAATAACACCGGTGCATTTCGTAAATAGCCTGAGAAAAGTTCGGGAACTGGGAGCTGACTGTTTTCTGGAAGTTGGTCCTGGTGATGTTTTAAGCAGGCTCACCAAAAGAGTTTTACCAGAGGTAAAAATAGCCTCTATTGATTCAGAAGGGCTGGAGGTTTTAGGGAGGTTAGGATATGTTTCCTGAGGTTGCGTTGGTAACAGGTGGAACAAAAGGGATAGGCAGGGCTATAACCCTGCAATTTCTGCAGGAAGGTATTAAGGTGGTAGCTCTTTACCGGGGTGATGAGAAAGCCAGGGAGGAATTGGAAATAGAGGTAGAAGAGCTGTCAAAAACCGGGGAAATGGGAAAGCTGCTGGTTCTTAAGGGCGATATTTCTCAGGCTGAAGAGGTAAAACGGGTGGTTTCTCAGGTAAAAGAGATTTACCCCCGTATTGATGTACTGGTAAATAACGCTGGCATTACCCGTGATGGACTCTTTCTCAGAATGAAAGAGGAAGATTTTATGGCGGTCTTAAGTACTAACTTTCTGGGTGCTTGCCATATAACCCGGGAGGTTCTGCCTTTAATGGTAAAAGCCCGAAGGGGTAGGATTATAAATCTGGCTTCGGTGGTGGGTATGGTGGGGAATATTGGACAGACTAATTATGCTTCTTCCAAGGCGGCTCTGATTGGTTTCACCAAGTCTCTGGCGAGAGAAGTTGCTCCCTTTGGCATTACTGTTAATGCCATAGCTCCGGGTTATATAGAAACAGAGTTAACCGGTAAACTCCCGGATACTATAAAAGATGAATTTCTTAAAAAAATACCGGTAAAAAGATTTGGCCAACCAGCTGAAGTTGCCTGGTTGGTAAAGTATCTGGCTTCTGAGGAAGCAGCCTATATTACCGGGCAGGTGATAGTAATAGATGGCGGTCTTACTGCCTGATACATTAATGAAAGGAGGTTTAAAAAATGGAAAGAATTGAGATTTTTAATGCTGTTAAACAAGTGGTGATTGAACGGCTGGGTGTTTCTGAAGACCAGGTGGTAGAAGAAGCCGAGTTTGTAAAAGATTTAGGCGCTGATTCCCTGTACCTGGTGGATATAGTGATGGAACTAGAGGAAAAGTTTAAGGTAAGGGTAGAAGATAGTGATTTTGAGAAGTTAAAAACTATTAAAAACGCAGTTGATTATATCTTCCAAAAGCTGGGTTGAAAAAATTGAAGCGTAGAGTTGTGGTAACCGGTATCGGTGTTATAACTTCCTTAGGCAAGGATAAAAACATCTTTTTTGACTATCTTTTACAGGGTAAATCTGGTATTAGTGAGATACCTCATCTCAGGGAAGCTGGATGTCCGGTGATTATTGGTTCAGCAGTTACTGATTTTGTGCCCCTTAATTATCTGGATTTTAAAGAGGTTAGAATATGCGATAGGATTACCCAGTTTACCCTGGCCTGTGCCGGTCTGGCTCTACAAGACTCGCGATTAGAAATAAAAAGCCTTGACCCATACCGGGTAGGTGTTTATCTGGGAGCAGGGATTGGGGGGATTTTATCTTTTGAAGAGCAGTACACCCGGTATCTCAAAGATGGCTCGTCCCGTGTATCTCCTTTTACCGTCACCATGATGATACCCAATATTTCCTCAGCCTGGGTATCTTTAAAACATAGTATTAAGGGTCCCGCTTTAACCATTTCCACAGCCTGCGCTGCTTCGTTAAATGCTATTGGTGAAGCTTTCAAACTTATAAGGGAGGGCAGCCTGGATCTGGTTTTAACAGGGGGAGCAGAAGCCTCTTTAACGCCTTTTGTAGTATCTGCTTTTAATAATATGAAAGCTCTTTCCACCCGGAATCTTGAGCCAGCCAGAGCTTCCAGGCCCTTTGACCGGGAAAGAGACGGCTTTGTTATGGGTGAAGGGGGAGGGATTCTGGTTCTGGAAGAATTGAATCAAGCTCTTAACCGGGGGGCTACCCTATATGCTGAGGTAGCTGGTTATGGGACAAACTCCGATGCTTATCATATAACCGCCCCCCACCAGGAGGGAGAGGGAGCCATCAGGGCTATGCAAGACGCCGTAAAAGATGCCGGCCTAAGCCTGGAAGATATTGATTACATCAACGCCCACGGCACTTCTACCCCTTTAAATGACCGGATAGAAACCTTAGCCATTAAGAAACTTTTTGGTGAACATGCCTATAAACTGAAGATTAGTTCTACTAAATCAATGATTGGCCACCTGCTGGGTGGTGCTGGAGCAGTAGAAAGTATAGCCACTGTACTGTCCCTTTATAATGGAATCTTACACCCCACTATGAATTATGAGGTTCCCGACCCGGAGTGTGATTTAGACTATGTTCCCAATGTGGCAATTAAACCAGCAGGAGGAATTGAGGTAGCTTTAAAGAACGCTTTTGGTTTTGGCGGGCACAATGCGGTGCTGGTTTATAAAAAATTCCATTCATAAATAGTGGGGTTGAGAGTACTCTAAGGTTAATTATAAATGTTTCTTGTCACTCTTGACTTAGGTCCAGAGACTCTTACCTCCCCTGTCATCGCGAGAGCCTGAAAGGCTCGTGGCGATCTAATGTTTTCTCTTCCCCTGTCACTCTGGACCCCGATCCAGAGTCTCTGGTTTAAATAAATGAAAGAGAGGTTGTCAACAGTAAAATGAGTGATATAAAAAATTTACTGTTTGCCACCGCTATAAACTGCATAGATGGCCGGGTTCAGGAACCGGTGATTAAGTTCCTGAA
>QLUP01000025.1 GCA_018725485.1 Candidatus Lithacetigena glycinireducens
ATTACAGATCCTTTATTTATGAGGGTTTTATCCTGTTCTCTGACCTATTTTGAGCCTTTTGTTGTTGAAGATGAGTAGCTATTTCCAGAAATGTTTTACCACTTTCCAGTTCCTTTTTGAGCTCTTCTACTGTAATACCCAAGATGGAAGCTTTTCTCTGAAGCATGGTTTCATAACCACCACCTATTCTCAATCCAAGTTTTCCACCCTGAGAATTTCTAATCATGCCATAACCATAAGCTGTGACCGAAATTCCCAGCACCAGCGCTGCAACCACTAAAACAACCATATATTTTTTCATAAAGCATTCTCCTTTCATAAAATATTTTTACATATATTAATACAAATAAATGTAAGAATTATTACATAAATAGTTTTTGAATGATTGATAATGAAGTTAAATCTATTTTAATTAAATATCGTGATGAAAAACCTGCTAAATCGTTGGGGACAGTGAGGCTGTCCCAGAATAATTGAGAACGTTTCTCATTTTTCATATAGTATTCATCAGTGTTTTAGGCATTTCTTATTTACAAATTAATTCGGAACGTTTCCGATTTATTCAATAATTTGATAATTCGGAACGTTTCTGATTTTTTTCATCTCCTCCCTTCTAGGAGGGGAAAGTGATGCGATCGCCAAGGTACCTTTGGGCAACCTCGTGATAACTGTGATAGGTGTAAGACAAAGTTTTTCAGGGTTTGGTTGGTCATGGTATAATATAGACGTCATGATGTTTAGATATAGTGCGGATTATTCTGCTCTTATCTATCTCTGGCTTTATTTTTCAGTCAGGGTTTTATTTTTTTCTCGCTACCCATCATTGACAGGAGGCAAAGTTTATGCTTGATAGAATCCCCCTTGAACCACCCTTTCGCATAGGTATCATTGGTGGAGGTCAATTAGGTAAGATGATGACGGTAGCTGCCAAACAGATGGGTTTTCAGGTTAATATTCTTGACCCCACACCCAGAAGCCCAGCAGGTCAGGTAGCAGATACCCAGATTGTAGCTGATTTTGAAGATAGTGAATCTATAAGGTTTTTAGCAGAAAACTCCGATGTGGTCACCTATGAATTTGAACATATAGATAGCTTTACCCTGATGTCTCTGGAAAGTGAAGGTATAGTCATCCATCCCACACCCCGCTCCTTAAATACGATTCAGAATAAACTTTTACAGAAAGAAACCATGAATAGGGCAGGAATTCCCGTGCCTCTTTTCAGAGCAGTATTTAATAAAGAACAGTTAATTCAGGCGGGACAGGAACTTGGTTATCCCTTGATTTTGAAATCTCTGTTCGGAGGTTACGATGGTAAGAGCAATTGGTTGCTAAACAATCAAAAAGAAGCCGAAGATATTTATTTGAAAATAAATAACCCTAACCTTATGGCTGAAGAACTGGTTTTATTTACTAAGGAAATTTCCCTGATTATTGCTCGCAGCATAAACGGAGAAGTGAAAACCTATCCTTTGGCTGAAAATGAACATAGAAATCATATTCTGCATCGTTGTATGGTTCCTGCAAGGGTGTCAGCTGAAATATATAATAAGGCAGAAGAGGTTGCTGAGAAGATAATGGCAGTTTTTTCAGGAGTGGGTATTTTTTGTGTGGAGATGTTTTTGACTGATGATGGGCGGGTTCTGGTTAATGAAGTAGCGCCGCGCCCCCATAACTCAGGTCATTACACCATTGAAGCCTGCGTTACCTCGCAGTTTGAACAGCACATCAGGGCTATAATTGGTTTGCCACTTGGAGACACTACCCTGATTAACCCTGCGGTAATGGTTAATCTACTGGGGGAAGAAGGCTATCATGGGCCGGCAGTTCTAACCGGGGTGGCTAAAGCTCTCTCGCTACCCGGTCTTAATCTTCATTTTTATGGAAAAAAGAAAACCGCTCCCCGTAGAAAGATGGGGCATTTTACCGTGGTTAACCCGGATATAAACAGGGCGATAGAAATTGCCCAAAAGGCTGAAAAATACTTAAAAGTAATATCTCAGGAAGGAGGTCAGACTGATGTCAGAAAAACCTGTTGTGGGCATAATAATGGGGAGTAATTCAGATTTAACGGTAATGAAATCAGCCGCAGAATTGTTGGAAGATTTTGGCGTTCCTTACGAATTGACTATAGTGTCAGCCCATAGAACACCTGAAAGACTCTATGGGTATGCCAGGAAAGCCTCTGAGCGGGGGTTAAAGGTTATCATCGCAGGCGCAGGCGGCTCTGCTCACCTTCCGGGAATGATAGCCTCTATTACCGAACTTCCGGTTATTGGTGTTCCGGTAGAAACCGGTTCTCTGGGAGGAGTGGATGCTCTTTACTCTATCGTTCAGATGCCTCCAGGTATTCCAGTGGCTACCGTGGCCATAAACGGAGCTAAAAATGCTGGCTTATTGGCTGTACAAATCCTGGGGGTTCTGGATCATAATTTGAAACAAAAAGTTGCTTCTTATAAAGTTAAAATGAAAGAAGCAGTAGAAAATAAAGCCTCTGAACTTGAAGAGAAGGGGTGGAGGTGAATATGGAAAAAAGAGAACTGCTCTATCAGGGTAAAGCCAAGGATGTTTATGCCACCTGTAATCCTGATTACCTAATAATAGAGTTTAAAGATGATGCTACTGCTTTTGATGGTCTTAAAAGAGGTCAAATAACTAATAAGGGAGAGATTAATAATAGAATTTCTACTATTATTTTTCGCCTGCTGGAGGATAACGGTATTCATACCCACTTTTATAAACAGTTTTCTGCACGCGAAATGTTAGTCAAAAAGTTAAATATCCTGAAGGTGGAAGTGGTGGTCAGGAATATCTCTGCTGGTAGCTTATCCCGCAGATTAGGAATTGAAGAAGGCTTGGAACTTAATAGTCCTATACTGGAGTTTTATTATAAAGATGATGCCCTGAAAGACCCTATGATTAATGAATACCATATTTATGCCCTGAGTTTAGCCACCCCGGAGCAAGTTTCGGGAATAACCTGTCTGGCTTTCAAAATAAACGATATTCTTAAAGAGCATCTTTTATCTAAGAAAATGCTACTGGTGGATTTTAAGCTGGAGTTTGGTTTACACCGGGAAGCACTGATGTTAGGTGATGAAATCTCTCCTGATACCTGCAGGTTCTGGGATGCCAGCACCCATGATAAACTCGATAAGGATAGGTTTCGTCGTGATTTAGGCGGTGTAACCGAAGCTTATGCAGAAGTTCTTAAAAGGCTGGAAGGAGCCTGAGATGTTATATAAAGTGAAAGTAATAGTGATGCCCCGAAAAGGAATCCTTGACCCCCAGGGGCAAGCGGTAGCCAGAGCTCTTTATACAATGGATTATAAAGGAATTAACAGTATTCGTATTGGTAAACACCTGGAGATGGAAATAGAAGGTGAAAACCAGCAGGTTGTGGAAGAAACCGTAAAAGAGATGTGCGAAAAACTACTGGCTAACACGGTCATAGAAGATTACCGTTTTTGTATTAAAGAAGCCTGAAATGAAGTTTGGAGTAATAGTCTTTCCTGGGTCTAACTGTGATTTAGATGCCTATCACCTGGTAAAAGATGTGCTGGGAAAACCTGTAGAATACATCTGGCATCAAAAAAACAGCGTTGAAGGTTTTGATTGTCTCATCCTTCCCGGAGGTTTTTCCTATGGAGACTATCTTCGGTGTGGAGCTATTGCCCGCTTTTCTCCGATAATGCAGGAAGTAGTTAAGTTTGCGAACCGAGGAGGACTGGTGTTGGGAATCTGTAACGGTTTCCAGATTTTAACAGAAGTGGGTCTTTTACCAGGTGCCTTGCTTAGAAACAAAGATCTAAAGTTCCACTGCCAGTATGTGCATGTAAAAGTAGAAAATGTAAATACACCTTTTACAAACTTAATAGAGCCCGAAAGAATCCTTAAAGTACCCATCGCCCATGGTGATGGTAATTATTATATTGATGAACAGGGTTTAAATTCTCTTTCAGAGAAAAAACAGGTTATTTTTCGCTATGCAACTGCAGAGGGAACAGTCAGCAATGAAGCCAACCCTAATGGTGCGCTGTTTAATATCGCAGGGGTAATTAGCGAAAAAGGTAATGTTCTTGGTATGATGCCTCACCCCGAAAGGGCTGGTGAAGCCATACTGGGTTCCACCGATGGCCTGTATATTTTTCAATCCCTGATAAACTCCCTGGAGAGATTATGAAAGAAACCAAAAACTGGCAGGAGATGGGTTTAACCGACACCGAATATCAGTTAATAGTGGATGGACTGGGTAGAGAACCAAATTATGTAGAACTTGGTATGTTCAGCGTCATGTGGTCAGAACATTGCTCCTATAAACATTCGCGAAAAGCGTTAAAAATGTTTCCTACCACCGGGGAAAGAGTGCTACAGGGCCCTGGGGAAAATGCTGGAGTCGTAGATATCGGTGATGGCTTAGCGGTTTGTTTTAAAATTGAATCCCATAATCATCCTTCAGCGATAGAACCTTATCAGGGGGCGGCTACGGGTGTAGGGGGGATTATCAGGGACATTTTAGCTATGGGTGCGAGGCCTGTGGCTCTCTTAAACTCTCTTCGCTTTGGTTCACTTCAGAATCCCCGGGTCAGGCATCTTTTTAGTGGGGTGGTGTCTGGAATTGGGGGTTATGGAAACTGTATAGGTATTCCCACTGTGGGTGGTGAAGTGTATTTTGCTCCCTGTTATGAGGCTAATCCCCTGGTTAATGCCATGTGTGTGGGGGTGGTAAATAAGAATCACCTGATGAAAGGGCAGGCTACCGGCCCGGGTAACCTGGTAATACTTGTTGGAGCCAGCACCGGTAGAGACGGAATTCACGGGGTAACTTTTGCCTCGGAAGAACTGAGTGAAGCTTCGGAAAAGAAGAGACCTTCGGTACAGGTGGGTGACCCTTTTATGGAAAAACTGCTGGTGGAAGCTTGCCTGGAACTAGTAGAAAATGATTATCTGGTTGGATTACAGGATTTAGGGGGAGCAGGGCTAACCTGTGCTACTTCGGAAACAGCCAGTCGGGCAGGGACAGGAATGGAAATTAATCTGGACCTGGTACCCCTGCGGGAAAAAAATCTGACTCCTTATGAAATAATGCTATCGGAATCTCAGGAACGGATGCTTTTAATCGTAGAGCCATCTAAGGAAAATAAGGTTATGGAGATATGCCACCGCTGGGGTCTAAATGCTATCGCTATTGGCAGGGTAACCGATGACCGAATACTCAGAATATTTAAGGATAGGAAAATTGTGGCTGAAGTACCTGCCAGGATGTTAGCAGAGGATGCACCGATATATTCTCCTTTAGCCATTGAGCCTGATTATATTAAAGAAATATCCAGCTTAAACCTGGATGAACTGTCTGAGGTTATAGATGCTAACAGGGTGTTATTAACATTACTTTCCTCTCCTACTATTGCCAGTAAAGAATGGGTATATGTGCAGTACGATTATATGGTTAGAACCAGTACAGTTATACATCCTGGTTCAGACTCAGCCGTAGTTAGAATCAGAGATACCACCAAAGGGCTGGCTTTAACCACCGACTGTAACTCTCTTTATACTTACCTGGACCCCTATGTCGGGGGAATGATTGCAGTAGCTGAAGCTGCTCGTAATATTGTCTGTTCGGGAGCCAGGCCGCTGGCGGTTACCGATTGCCTTAATTTTGGTAACCCGGAAAAACCTGATATTTTCTGGCAATTTCTCAAAACCATAGAGGGGATGAGCGAGGCTTGTAGAATTTTGCAAACTCCGGTAGTGGGGGGAAATGTTTCTTTTTATAATGAGAGGAGTGGGAGTCCTATACATCCTACGCCTACTGTAGGGATGGTTGGTTTGTTGGAAAATATTGATAAAAGATGCACTCTGGAGTTTAAAAACCAGGGGGATATCATAGTGCTTCTGGGAAACAGTTTCAACGAATTGGGCGGTAGTCAGTACCTTTTGCTGATACACGATTTGGTTAAAGGTAGTCCTCCCGCTCTAGATTTACAAAAAGAAAAGAGTTTACTGGAAACCTTATACCAGGCGATTAACGAGGGAATAATAAATTCCGCTCACGATTTGTCGGAAGGTGGTTTAGCAGTAGCTTTAGCCGAATGTTGTATTAATGGCAGTCTGGGAGCGCGAGTGGCCTTAGAGAAGGATAACCTTCGGATAGATGCCTTACTCTTTGGAGAAAGCCAATCCAGGGCGGTAGTAAGTATAATGCCTGATAAAATACCTTCATTGTGGCAATTAGCTCAAAAAAATGGTCTGGAAATTAACGCGATTGGCTATGTAGGTGGTGATACTTTACATATTCAGGTTGATGGTCAGGAGTGGGTTAATCTTACTATTGAGGAGATAGAGGAGTCATGGAAAAAAAGTATAGAGAAATTAATGAGTTGAAAGAGGCCTGCGGAGTTTTTGGTATTTATGGACCTGGCGAAGAGGTAGCCCAGTTCACCTATTACGTTCTTTATGCCCTCCAGCACCGAGGAGAAGAGAGTGCTGGTATAGCGGTGGCTGATGGGAAAACTGTGATGGTAGAAAAAGGAATGGGGCTGGTAGCTGATGTTTTTCCCAATCAGGACAAACTTATAAACCTCAAAGGACATATTGCTATCGGTCATGTCAGGTACTCTACTACCGGAGCCAGCGAACTGGTAAATGCTCAACCGTTACTGTATCGCTATCGTGGAGGCTTTCTGGCAGTTACCCATAATGGAAACCTGACTAATAGTAAAGAGTTAAGATACAAATTAGAAAGGGATGGCTCCATTTTTCAGACCACCTCAGATAGCGAAATCATTGCCCATCTGGTGGCGCTTTCCGGAAAAAAAGACCTTGTTAGGTCCTTGAAATTAGCGGCGGAACAATTAAGAGGGGCTTACGCCTTTGTGCTTATGACTGAGAAGAGCCTGCTGGGACTTAGAGACCCCTGGGGAATAAGACCTCTTTCTATAGGTAAATTAAATGGTTCTTTTATCTTAGCTTCGGAAACCTGCGCTTTTGATTCTCTCGGGGCAGAATTTATCAGAGAGGTTAGACCAGGTGAACTGGTAATAATTAATGAGGATGGATTAGTAAGTGAACAGCTGATACCCTCCAGAGGTGAGAAACTTTGTATTTTTGAATTTATTTATTTTGCCAGGCCCGATAGTCAATTTATGGGAAGGAATGTTCACCTGGTGAGGAAAGAGTTAGGGAGAGTTTTAGCCCGAGAGCATAAATTAAAAGCTGATTTAGTCACCGGGGTTCCTGATTCGTCTTTGTCCACCGCTCCCGGGGTAGCAGAAGAATTAAATCTGTCCTATGAAACAGCTTTTGTTAAAAATCGTTATATAGGTAGAACCTTCATCCAGCCGGATCAAATTGACCGCACCGCTGGGGTCAGGCTTAAACTTAATCCGATGAACAGCCTGGTGGAAGGTAAAAAGGTAATAATGGTAGATGATTCTATTGTCCGGGGTACAACTTCTTTAAGAATTGTGGATAAATTAAAAAAAGCTGGTGCAGTAGAAGTATTCGTCCTTATCAGTTCTCCTCGTATAACCCACCCTTGTTTTTATGGAATAGACACCGCTTCTAAGGATTTAATCGGGGCTAAAATGGATGTCCCTGAAATTACTAAAGCCATTGGGGCTGATTACCTGGGTTTTTTAAGCCAGGAGGGAATGCTGACGGCTACAGGTCTGGGTAGAGATTGTTTTTGTACTGCTTGTTTTGATGGGTGTTATCCCGAAGAAATCCACTTCAGGAAGCAAAAACATCTCTTTGGGGATAGGTACTAAGGTTAATAAATGGACTATAAACTCGCAGGCGTAGATATTGAAGCCGGGAATAAAGCGGTGGAGATGATGAAAAAATATGTTAGCTCCACCTACAGAAGTGAAGTGTTGGGGGATGTTGGAGGGTTTGGAAGCCTTTTCGCGCTTGATATAAGCAAGTATCCTGAACCAGTGCTGGTGTCGGGAACCGATGGTGTGGGCACCAAACTTAAAATCGCTTTTATGACCGATAAACACGATACAGTTGGTATAGATCTGGTAGCCATGTGCGTCAACGATATACTTACTTCTGGGGCAGAACCTCTCTTCTTCCTGGATTACCTTGCCACCGGCAGGCTAAAACCGGAGAAAATCAGTTCTATTGTAAAAGGGATAGCAAAAGGCTGTAAGCAGGCAGGCTGTGCTCTGGTTGGGGGAGAAACCGCAGAAATGCCCGGTTTTTATAGCCAGGACGAGTATGATTTAGCCGGTTTTGCTGTAGGGGTGGTTAATAAAGAAAACATCGTGGATGGAAGAAACATTAAGGAAGGAGATGTACTTTTAGGACTTGGCTCATCGGGGCTTCATAGTAACGGGTATTCCCTGGTAAGGAAAATATTTTTTGATAGGCATAATTTAACAGTAGATAAAACCATCCCCCGATTGGGGAAAACACTCGGAGAAGAGCTTCTGACTCCGACAAAAATATATGTTAAATCAATTTTAACTCTCCGCGATAAACTGGAAATCAAGGGAATGGCTCACATCACCGGAGGGGGATTGCTGGAAAACCTACCCCGTTGTTTACCTCCGGGAAGCGGGGCTATGATTGATAGTTTAGCCTGGCAACCCCAGGAAATTTTTACCCTCCTTCAAGAGTTAGGGGGAGTTAGTAGGGAAGAAATGTATAGGGTATTTAATATGGGAGTAGGGTTCGTGGTGGTGGTATCACCCGAAGATGCGGAAAAAGCAGTGGAAATATTGCAAGAAGTTGGAGAACAAGTTTTCGTTATTGGTAGAATCATTAGCTGGAAGGGAGTAGAAATAAAATAATTTTTTTAAGACAGGGAGTGATTATAAGTTTATGAACCAAGAAGCTGTATTCAGGATAGCGGTACTGGCTTCAGGGAGCGGTTCTAACCTGCAGGCCATTTTGGAAGCGATTGATAGGGGTGAAATAGAAGGTGGAAGGGTGGTATTGGTGATTAGTGATAAAAAGAACGCTTTTGCCCTGGAAAGGGCCAGGCAAAGGACCATCCCCACAATATTCTTTAATCACAGAAATTACTTAAGCCGTGAGGATATGGATAGGGACATCGTTGAATCCCTAAATAAATACCAGATTGATTTAGTGGTTTTAGCTGGTTATATGCGGTTGCTCACCCCCTTTTTTATTAATGCTTTCCAGGACCGTATTCTCAACATCCATCCAGCCCTTTTACCCTCTTTTCCCGGTAAGCATGGGGTGGCTGATGCCCTGAAGTATGGGGTAAAGGTCAGCGGTTGCACCATACATTTTGTTGATGAAGGGGTAGATACAGGACCTATAATAATGCAGGAAGCGGTACCAGTTTATCCCTACGATACCGAAGAAACGCTTCACCAGAGGATTCAGGTGTTAGAACATAAACTTTATCCCAGGGTTATAAATCTTTTTATTAAAGGAAAAATAAAAATACAGGGAAGAAGGTGTATTATTGATGAAAAATAAATTTGCCTTACTAAGTGTTTCTGATAAAATCGGGTTGGTAGAGTTTGCCAGAGATTTGGTTGACCTGGGTTTTACCATAATATCCACCGGTGGTACCAAAAAAACTCTATCAGAAGCAGGAGTTCCTGTTAAGCAGGTATCTGAAATAACAGGTTTCCCCGAAATACTGGGTGGACGGGTAAAAACCCTTCATCCAAAGATACATGGGGGTATCCTGGCTTGCAGGGATTCAGCGGAGCATATCAAAGAGCTTGCTGAGCACCATATAAATCTTATAGACCTGGTAGCGGTAAATCTTTACCCCTTTGCTCAAACTGTAAACAAGGCCGGGGTAACCCTTGAAGAAGCGATTGAAAATATAGATATTGGCGGCCCAACTATGGTAAGGGCGGCAGCCAAGAATTATCGCGATGTGGTGGTAGTGGTAAACCCTGATAGATATGGGGTTATTATTCAGGAATTAAAAGAAAAGGGTGAAATAAGCTATGAAACTCGCTTTTCTTTAGCGGTGGAAGCCTTTACTCACACCGCAGAGTACGATGCTGTTATAAGAAATTGGCTAAAAAAGAAATACCCCGAATCAGAAATGTTTCCCCCTACGGTTATTTTACCCCTTACCCGGCTGCAGAAGCTTCGCTACGGAGAAAACCCTCAACAAGAAGCTGCTTTTTATGGTGAGACGAGCCAGGTGTATTCGGGATTATCCTCTGCCATACAGCTTCAGGGCAAGGATCTGTCTTATAATAATTTCAACGATGCCAGCGCAGCCCTGCAGTTGGTAATGGAGTTTGCTGAACCCACAGCGGTAGCTATTAAACATGCCAATCCCTGCGGGGTAGCTTCAGCAGGCAGTATTTCTGAAGCTTTCTGGAAAGCTTACGAAGCTGATAAAGTATCAATTTTTGGAGGGATAGTAGCAGTAAATAGAAACATTGATATAGAAACAGCCCGACAGATGAAAGATATTTTTCTGGAAGTGGTGCTGGCACCGGTTTTTGATGAAGAAGCTCTGACGATATTAAACGAGAAAAAAAATTTACGGCTTTTGAAAATTAACAAGTGGGAAAAATGCGGGGGTGTTGAAATAAAGAGCATTCAGGGTGGATTTTTGCTGCAAGAAATGGATGTGGAGGATATAAATACTAAGGACTGGAAATGTCCTACCCTGATTAAGCCTGATGAACGAACCCTGGAAGATATGGTGTTTGGAATGAAAGTGGTAAAACATACTAAATCTAATGCCATTGTGTTAGTTAAAGATAGGCAAACCTTAGGGGTGGGAGCTGGGCAGATGAACCGTGTTGGTTCAGCTCGTATTGCTCTTGAGCAGGCAGGAGAGAAAGCTAAAGGATGTGTATTGGCTTCCGATGCTTTTTTCCCGTTCAGGGATGTGATAGATGAAGCCTATAAGGTAGGGGTTACGGGGATTGTACAACCCGGGGGTTCTTTGAGGGATGAAGATTCTATCAAGGCTTGCGATGAGCATGGCATTACCATGATGATTACAGGGAGAAGGTATTTCAAACATTAATGCTTAACCTTTTGATAACCATCCCCAGGTGTGGAGTTATATTATGAAAGTGATGGTAGTAGGTGGCGGAGGAAGGGAGCACGCCCTTATCTGGAAAATAAAGCAAAGCCCCCTGGTGAGAGAGCTATATTGTGCTCCTGGTAATGCGGGTATATCCCGGGAAGCAACCTGTGTTCCCATTCCAGCGGAGGAAATAAAAGGTCTTCTCAACTTTGCCTTAAAAACAGG
>QLUP01000026.1 GCA_018725485.1 Candidatus Lithacetigena glycinireducens
TATACTCAAGGCATATATAGAAGATGACAAAAGTTTTGAGGATATATTATCCTCAGGGTGTGAGATTGAGTGCACACAAAAGGTTATAGAGATGATAGACAGAAGCGAATATAAAAGAAGACAGTCTCCTCCCGGAATAAAAATAACACCGCGGGCATTCGGCAAAGACAGGCGGTTTCCGATAACAAATAAGTACCGGAGCTACTGAAAATTCAAAATTAAGGAACTCACGAAAGGTATGCAGCTTCTTATAATAGATGACGATTCCACAATACTGCTTTCCCTCAGAGTTTTCTTCGAAAAAAAGAACTATGAGGTGTTTGTAGCTGATACAGGGGCTAAGGGACTGGATATTGCAAGGAAGAACCTGCCTGATATAGTCCTTCTTGACCTTCGACTGCCTGATATTTATGGTTTAGAGCTTCTAAAGAAGATCAAAACTGACCGTCCTGACTCAATAGTTTATATAATGACAGCCTTTGGTGAGGTTAAGGATGTAATAGCCGCTATAAACCTCGGCGCAGAAAATTACTTCCAGAAACCTATGGACCTCGAAGAACTGGGAGCAATAATTGACAGGAGCTCTGAAAAGATAAAATTAAGGCAAGAGTTAATGCTGTGCAAAAGAGGGCTGTATCCCATTATAGGAAAAAGCAAGGCGGTGCAGGGACTCATTCATATGATTAATCTTATGGCTGAAAACCATTCCACGACATTGCTGATACTGGGTGAAACAGGAACAGGCAAGGAGCTTGTTGCAAGGAACATCCATTCATTAAGTATGAGGGGAGAAAATCCGTTTGTGGATATAAACTGTGCCTCTATTCCTGATAATATCCTTGAAAGCGAGATTTTTGGATATGAGGCAGGCGCTTTTACAGATGCAAAGTCAGCGAAGAAAGGGCTTCTTGAGATTGCTGATAAAGGCACTCTGTTTCTTGATGAAATAGCAGAAATGCCGCTTGCCACTCAGGCAAAATTTCTGAGAGTTATAGAGACAAAGACATTCAGGCGGCTGGGCGGCACAAGGGACATTAAGGTGGATATAAGGATTATTGCTGCAACGAACAAGGATATTGCAAATGCTGTCCAAAACAATTCTTTTCGAGAAGACCTTTATTACAGGCTAAATGTAATGCCTATAACAATACCCCCCTTAAGGGAACGCATTGCAGATATTCCTCTGCTGACAGAATTTTTCATAAGTGAGATTGCAGGGAATATGAATAAGAAAATAAAGCCGCTTGACAGAGAAGCTGTAGAACTGCTCTGTTCTTATAAGTGGCCCGGCAATATAAGAGAACTGCGAAATGTGCTGGAGAGGGCTATGATTCTGTGTCGTGGGGAGGTATTGACAGTCCAGAATCTGGCATTATCTACTAATTTGCCTGAAGAAAACACCGCCGTTCTCACACTTAAAGATGTTGAGTGTCGTCATATCAAGACAATCCTTTCATTAGCTGCTAACAACCGTACCAAGGCTGCAAATATACTCGGAATTGCGCGTTCAACCCTTAACGAAAAGATAAAAACATACAACCTTGACTGATTGATTTCCGGTCATACTGCCTGATTTTCATACGCCCGCATTATTCCTGCTTGTCTTCTATGTCATTCCCGCCCCCGTTTTTACGAGGGTAAACTCCAGCGGGAATCCAGTTAAATCAATGCATTCTGGATTCCTGCCTTCGCAGGAATGACAAAGGATATTAGTGGCACTTCTCTTGCTATATATGTTGGCGACTGAAAACTTTACTTGGAGGTAACAGTGAAAAGAATTTTAATAGTTGATGATGAGCTGGCAATATTAATGGCTCTGTCCCATCTTTTAAGCAATGAAAATACACTGGTAATAACAAGCAGCAGAATCGAAGAGGCCGAGGAGGCGCTGTACCGCTACAAGTTTGACCTTATTATCGCAGATATAAGGTTAAGCGGAATAGAGGGGATGGAAGGGCTTGAACTTCTGAGTTATGTGAAGAACATAAGCCCTGAAATAAAAGTAATCTTAATGACTGCCTACGGTTCTGATGAAATTAAGGAGTCTGCTTATCAGAGAGGAGCTTATCATTACTATGAAAAACCGATAGACATGGATGACCTGACAAAAAAAGTTGAGGATTGCGGCATCCCTGTAATGATTCAAAAATAAAAAGGAGGAGAGATGTCCACCTTAAATTTAAATAAAGTCCTGGTTGTAGACGATTCTAAATTGATACATCAGATGTACAGACTTGTTTTGATGAGATATAAGAACTGTACGCTTATGGATGCAATGAACGGGCTTGAAGCCCTTGATATCTTATCAAGGGAAAACGGGATTGACCTTATACTCCTTGACATAAATATGCCGGTAATGAACGGCGTGCAGTTTATGGAAAAACTACAGAAAGACAACCTTTACAGGAATATCCCGATAATTGTTATAAGCACAGATGGCAAAGAAGAAGATACCATAAGAGCAATGAAACTTGGAGCATGGGGCTACATAGTGAAACCCTTTAAATCCGAGGCCCTTCATGATCTTCTTGAGAAGGTAATTGCTAAAAAATCATCGGCGCTGATGGAAACAGTGGTGAAACATTAAGGGTCAGGTCATTCCTGCGAAAGCAGGAATCCAGAAGATTGAAGAAATATCTGGATTCCGTGTCAAGCACGGAATGACAGGAAAGTAAGATTATGGATTATACAGCCCTTATAAAAGATTATCTCGACGATGCAAACGGGCATCTGAATGCCTTTGATGAGTCCCTCATGTTACTGGAAAAAAACGGGACCGACAGCGACATTATTCTAAAGACATTGGGTTCGCTCCACACGCTCAAGGGCAATTCAGGCATGATGGGCTTTGAATCATTAAAGATTTATATACACCAGATAGAGGAACTTTTTAAGAAGGTAAATGATAATGAATTAAAACTAAGCGGCGTTCTCGACGGTCTTCTGGACAGCGCTAATGTAATAAGAAATGCGCTTCGTCAGATAGAGGAAAATCCGTCGGTGAATCCCGATATCACAGAAAGCATTCTCAGTCTTCAGCAGCTTCAGGAAGGCTCAGGTAATGGACAGGAAAAACAGTCAGTTGAACTTTCATCGTATCTCGGCACAAAAACAGACACAATCAGGGTTGATTTCAAGAGACTCAACGATATTCTAAACCTTGTCGGCGAGCTTGTTATCTTTAAAACAAGACTTAACCAGATTGAGACACAGATAAGAGAAAAAATCAATGATAAGGCTCTATCAAAAGAATTAAGCGAAGGGCTTGAACTTATGGGAAAGGCCACTGCCGGGCTGCAGGAAGGGATAATGAAGGCAAGAATGCTTCCTGTAAGCCATGTCTTTAATAAATTTCCGAGAATGGCAAGGGACATTGCAAAATCACAGGGCAAGGATATACAGCTCTCATTTGAAGGTGAAGACACTGAACTGGACAAAACAGTGATAGATGAACTCGGAGAGCCTCTTTTGCATATAATCAGAAATGCTATAGATCATGGCATAGAGACCGCAGAAGAAAGGATAAGAAAAGGCAAGCCGCGTGTCGGAAAACTTTTGCTTTCAGCTTCTCAGGAGTCTAATTACATAATCATCAGGGTTGCTGATGATGGAAGGGGAATTGACCTTGAGAGGATAAGGGAAACAGGCATAGAAAAGGGTTTGATCAAGGCAGAAGATACGGTCAGCAGGGAAGACATCTTTTCACTCATTTTTGCCGCAGGTTTTACGACAAAGGAAAAGGCGTCTGATGTGTCCGGCAGGGGGATAGGCCTTGATGTTGTAAACAGAACCATATTGAAGCTTAACGGTCACGTTATTGTGGACAGCTTCCCCGAGAAGGGCACAACATTCACGATCAAACTTCCCCTCAGCCTCGCAATAATACCCGCATTGATAGCAGAGACAAATGGAGAAATCTATGCCATACCGATGAGCGCCGTTGATGAAAGCATTAAGGTCAGGGAAGAAGATATACATATCATAAATAATCATGAGGTAATAAGGTTTAGGGAAAAGATACTTCCTGTCATCAGGCTCAATGAATTTTTTGGTCTTAACAGGGAGAGACGGAAGAAATTCTATCTTGTAATAGTTGGCAAAGCAGAGAAACGCATTGCCGTTGCTGTTGACAGGCTTATAAGACAGCAGGAGATTGTAATAAAACCTCTGGACGATACATTCGGAAAATCTTACGGCATATCAGGCGCGACCATACTCGGAGACGGAAGGATAGTGCTGATAGTGGACGTTTTGGCGTTTTGGAATAAAGGACAAAAGGATGCAGGATACACGATGCAGGATACACGATAAAAAAATTTACGATGCAAGATACAAGATACAGGATAAAAACATATATTATCTATCATCATGTATCTTGCATCATGAATCATGAAAGAGGAGGTGTTGAAAATGAATTTGTCGCCTTCAGGCCTTGCGGAAGACATACTCTCAGGTCTAAAAGAACACCGAGAAGAATTTCATCTGGTTACATTCAGCATGGGCGAGGACTACGGCGTTCCCATCAGCCAGGTGCACGAGATAATAAGGGTGGGAGATATTACGATGGTCCCGAACTCGCCGTCTTACATGGAAGGCGTGATAAATCTTCGCGGCAAGGTGCTGCCTGTTCTGAATCTGAGGAAAAGATTAAGACTCCCTGACAAGGAGACGAGCAAGGCATCCCGGATAATTGTAACTGAAGTTAATGATAAGGTCATAGGCATTCTTGTGGACGCAGTCTCGCATGTTATTAAAGTGCCATCTAATTTTGTTGAAACAGTCCCTGAAGAAGTTCTTGAGATTGACACTGATTATATAACAGGCGTTGGAAAACTCAATGACCGTCTTGTGATATTGCTTGATCTCGAGAAATTGCTGAAGAGAGGGAAGATTGAGATTCAGGAAAAGGAAAACGCTATAATTTAAAGTGAATAGTGAATAGTTTTTACTGACACTGACACTGACACTAATCACTGTATTTAATCACTATTTTAAGGAGGGAACAAAAATGAAATTGAAGATGACAATAGGCATGAAGCTTTCACTCGGGCTTGGGGTTCTGCTCTTTATGGTTACAACTATGAGCGGACTGTACCTCTGGTCAAATAAAAAAGCGCAGGGCGCAAAGGCAGAGCTTAGAGAGTTGTCCGAGCTTAACACATTCTTTTCCGATGTATTTGTTGACCACATGAAGTGGATGGACGGCATTACATCAGGCGTGTTTATACAGGGAAAGGAGTTTACAGGAAAGATAAACCCTGATGAATGCAGACTGGGCAAATTTATACTTTCGTTTAAACCGTATTCAGAGGAAATAGCAGTCCCATTCAAGGCGCTCGATGAACCGCACAAGAGATTTCATGCGAGCGCTGAAACAATACTTAGCCACTGGAAGGACGGCAGAATAGCTGAGGCGTACAAGAACTTTCTCTCTGAGACAGCCGAACCGGTAAAGGCTGTTCAGGACAATCTTTACAAGATGAAAGAGATACTTAAAAAGGATGTGGAAAAAAAGGAGAAAGGGGTAGATGCATCCATTAAAATGGCTAATACGCTTGGATCCTTGATGACATTGGCAATACTTGGACTTGGCATTATAGGCGGAGGCGTCTTTGTAAGAAGAATCTCAAGGGGGATTACAAATCCAATCTCAAAGATGATACCCACAATGCAGAAGGTGTCAAAAGGCGACCTTACAGAAACGGTAGATGTAAAGGGAAGCGAAGAGATAGTCCTGATGGCAAACGAGTTTAACAAGGTTGTGAGGGCTTTAAAGGATACGATTACGCACACAGCCAAATCCGCCTACCATGTGGCAATAACTGCGGACAAGGTTGCTAACAATTCAAATCAGATAGCCAGGTCTGCCCATGAAGAGGCGTCTGCCACAGAGGAAACCACTTCTTCTATGGAGGAGATGGCGGCATCCATTTCCAATGTTGCAAAGAACGCTGAATCGCTCGCAACAAACGTTGATGAGACGTCGGCTACGATTAATGAAATGGCAGCCTCTATAGAGCAGGTCGGGAAGAGTGCGGATAACATGGCAGCATCGGTTGAGGGGACATCGGCAACGATTGAGGAGATGATTGCCTCTGTTGAACACACCTCAAAAAACACTACTCTGATGACAGAGGCTGTAAGCGAAACATCGCTGACAATTGAGAATCTCCTTGCATCCATAGAGCAGATTTCAAAGAACACGGATTCTCTTAAAAATATGGTAACAGAGACCTCAAGCACAATAGAGGAGATGACGCAGACCGTTAAAGAGGTTGCAGGCAGGATTGAAGGCTCAAACAAACTGAGCCAGAAGGCGTTTGTTAAGGCAGAAGAGGGCGGAAAGGCGATATATCAGAGCATAGAAGGTCTCCAGAACATAGGGAAAACAACCGAAAAAACAATGGGGCTGATACAGAACCTCGGCAAACGCTCCGTGGAAATAGGCTCTATAGTTGAGGTCATAGATGAGATTGCAGACCAGACAAACCTGCTCGCTTTAAATGCAGCCATAGAGGCGGCGCGGGCAGGAGATGCAGGAAGGGGTTTTGCCGTTGTTGCAGAGGAGATAAGAAAGCTTGCAGAGCGTTCCATGGGGGCAACAAAAGAGATTGCCAATGTCATAAGACAGGTGCAGGAGGAAACAGGAATCGCTATTAAGGCAACAGAGGAGACATATCGGGAAGGAAAAAGCGGCGTTCAGCTTGCGGAAAACAGCAAGAATGCCTTTTCAGAAATCATCTCTTCAATGAAGGAAAGCTCGGATGTGATTCAGGGAATAGCAAAATCAGCATCCGAGCTCAATAGGGCAATTGAACAGGCAATGAAGTATGTTTTAGACATGAACACATCAACAGAAGATGTTGCAGGCGCTGTCAAAGGCCAGGCAAACGGCGCAGGCAGCGTCAGAACTGTCCTCGGCAGGATGAACAAGATGGTTCAAGAAGTGAATATTGCTTCTAAGGAACAGTCCGGCGGAGGGAAGCATATCAGGGAAGCAGTCGAACGGATGAAAAATATTGTCCATGAAGTCGGTATTGCAGTCAAAGAGCAGGTAGGCGGCACAAGGCAGATAGTTCAGGCGGTCGAGGCAATGCACAGGATGACGCAGGATGTGGCAAATGCTACAAAGGAACAGAAGCTCGGCGGGGAAACCATTGTAAAGGCAATGGAAAGGATGAGCCATATAGCCTCTGAAAACCTGAAGCTCTCAGGCGACATGAAGGTTTCTGCGGAAGACGCCATTTTCAATATAGAAAATTTACAATATTCCATAAGCAGTTTCAAAGTTCACTCAAACGGCAACAGAAAATGCTGGGATATACTTAACTGCCCGAGAAACTCAAGACAGAAATGCCCTGCATATAATTCAGAAGAAGAGCGCTGCTGGATGATAACCGGAACATGGTGCAAGGGCGCGCAGCAGGGCGACTTCAAATCTAAATTGCGCAACTGCATGACCTGCGAGGCGTTCAAGGTCATTCAGGGAGTGGAAGTATAACAGTGTCAGTGTCGGTGCTCAGTGTCAGTAAAGATATTTACTGTCCACTGACACTAATCACTGACACTACATGAAGGAGTAAGATGCAAGAGATTCGGGACATATTAGAGAGTTTGAAGACATCTGATTGGTGGAAAAGGAAAAGCTCCATTGAAGCGCTTATTTCCCATCACGAAGATTTATATCTTGATGTCCTGAAGGAATGGCTCAAAAATGACGCTGATGCCCTTTTGAGAAACGCCTCGATGGAAATTTACAGGGCGCTCGGGCGACGATCCCTTAAATCCCTTATCTCATTGCTCAAAGATGAGGATTCCGATGTCAGGGTCTTTGCTGCAAACATACTTGGAGACATTAAGCAGGGGGATTCCCTCAATGCCCTTATAGATTCCCTGAACGATTCCGATATAAATGTAAGGGTTGCCTCTGCCGAGTCCCTCGGCAAGATCGGCGATGAAATGGCTGTCAGTTCTTTGGCAAACAGACTTGACGATGCTTCATGGGTGGCAATGGCATGCATAGAGGCCCTCGGCGAAATAGGCGGAGATAAAGCATTATCTGTGCTTCATAAGTGTCTTGAAAAAGAAGAATATCACGGGATAACATTTGCTGCAATTGAAAATGCCGGAGACATGCACTGCATAAGACGCCTCACTCCTTATGTCGACAGGGAGGGAGAGATGAGGGAACTCGCCTTAAAAGCCATAGTCAACATAGCTGACAGGGAAGGGACAAGACCGCTGCCGTCATATTTCATAAGCCTTGTGCCTCTGCTTATGGAATTACAGCAATCACCCAGGCATGAACTTAAGAAGGCTGCCTTTATCGCATTAAGCTGGTCGGAAGATATAAGAGGGCTTCAATATTTCATTGATGCCATTAACAGCGATGATTTGCAGGAATATGCCATAAAAGGACTGATGTCCCTCGGTAAAAAAGCGGTGCCGGGAATAATAGACTCTTTCAAAAAAACGAGCGGAAACAGGGCAATTCTTGCTAAAGTACTATCCATGCTCGGAGAAAACCATGCGCTTCTGAAATTCGCAGACGATGATGACCCTGAGGTGCGCACGGAAGTCGCCCTTGCTATCGGCGCGCTGAAAACATCCAAGGCTAAAGATATTCTGTTGATTCTTGAACAGGATGAAGCAGAAGAGGTGCGGGAAGCGGCAAGGCTTTCATTGAAAAATTTCGGGAATATGGCTATAAACTCATTATGACTTATGACAGAAAAGACTTCATGACAGAAGATGAGTTCGGTCTTCTTAAGAATCTGATTAATAAAGAGTTCGGGATTTTATTAAAAGGCGATAAGCGGCTGACCCTTCACGCAAAGGTCTCTCACCGGCTGAAAATCCTCGGACTTAAATCTTACAGGGATTACTATGATTTCATTGTGTCGGATACTACAAAGGACGAGTTGTTTACACTCGCCTCCCATATAACAAATAACGAGACCTATTTTTTCAGGGAAAAAACACAGCTCGACGCCTTTTCTGAAATTCTAAAGGATATAAAAAGGGAAAAGCAAAAGAAAAATCTGAAAGAATTAAAAATACTATCGCTTGGCTGTTCGAGCGGAGAAGAACCATATACACTAAATATAATAATTCAGGAAAGCGGACTCTTCCTCTGGGATTGGGATGTCAGGATAATAGGTGTCGATCTGGACAAAAATGCAATCAAAAGGGCAAGACTGGGGCGATACGGTAAAAATTCGTTCAGGCTGAACGGCAATGCGGATAGCGGAACCAATAATTTTCTGAACAAGTATTTTACATCTGACGGCAACCATTATATCTTGAGGAAAAGCCTGACAAATAATGTTGAATTCAGATTCGGCAATCTTTTGGACAACGGTTTTTTAAGCGATATCAATGAAGTGGATGTTATTTTATGCAGGAATGTCCTCATCTATATGGATGATACTGCAATTAACAAAATTGCCTGTAATCTTTATAACTGTCTCACGGATTCAGGGTATCTTTTTGTAGGTTCGGCAGAGAGCCTCATCCAGCGTACAGACCTTTTTGTGGCTGAGTATAACAACGGAATAATCGTTTATAGAAAATCCCCCCATCCCCCCTTTACTAAAAGGGGGTAAAGGGGGATTGCTAAAAATGCCTGAAATCAGGGTCCTCATAGTAGACGACTCGCCTTTTATCCGAAAAGCGCTTCTCAGGATATTTGAATCCGAACCATCTATTGCAGTAGTGGGTGTTGCAAGGAATGGGAAAGAAGCAATAAAAAAGCTTGTAGAGTTAGAGCCTGATGTTATAACTCTCGACATAATGATGCCGGAGATGGATGGCATAGAAACTCTCAAGATTATGATGGAGACAAAACCCACTCCTGTGCTGATGCTTTCCCAATATACTCATGAAGGCGCTGAACTTACCTTGAATGCCCTTGAACTTGGGGCAATGGATTTTGTAGATAAATCAACAACGGGATTGATGGATTTCTCCGGACTTGCCAAAGAAATAATCTCTAAGGTTATGGCAATAACAGGAAGAAAACCATTGAAAATTACTTCTCCGTCAATGGCGCCTCAGGAATATAAAGGCAGAGGCATTATAGATACGGTAGCCATTGGCGCTTCAACAGGCGGGCCGCCTGCCCTTCAGATGCTTCTGCCTAAATTTCCAAGGGATGTAAGCTTTGGGATTCTTATAGTTCAGCACATGCCTCACGGCTTTACAGGGCCATTAGCCAAAAGACTTGATACCATGTGTCAAATTCATGTTAAGGAGGCTGAAAAGGGGGATGCAATTGAACCGGGACTTGCCCTTGTTGCGCCCTCAGGTCTTCATATGAAAGTAAAAAAAGTTAAAAGTTCAAAGTTAAAAGTTAAAAGTGAGAGATTAGTAAAACTCGATTTTGAACCCCTGAATTCTACACACAGGCCTTCTGTTGACGTTCTTTTTCAGTCGGTTGCGGAAAACTACGGCAGCCGTGCAATGGGTGTAATTCTTACAGGCATGGGGTCTGATGGGGTAAAAGGCATGAGGTTGATAAAAGAGCAGGGCGGTATTACCCTTGCTCAGGATGAGGCAACGTCAACAATATTCGGGATGCCAAAGGTTGCAATAGAAAACGGAATAGTTGACAAGGTAGCGCCGATAACTTCAATGGCAGAAGAAATAATGAAAACAGTCTAAAGTGAATAGTGAATAGTTTCTGCTAAGAAGTGTATAAGTATGGCAATACGGCTGTCATTCCCGCTTGTCGGGAATCTTTCTTTTTCAGGTTCTTCAGACATTTCTGTGGAAAATTAACCACAGAGACACTGAGGCACAGAGTTTATAAAACAAGTCTTTTAATT
>QLUP01000027.1 GCA_018725485.1 Candidatus Lithacetigena glycinireducens
GAAGCTTCCCAGATTTTTGATTCCGAAGGGAAGTTAATCGCCATTATTCACCTTGGAGAAAGGCGTTTTTACACCCAGCTTAAAGATATTTCTCCTTTTCTGGTTAAAGCGATTGTATCTACCGAAGATGTTCGTTTTTATAACCATTATGGTATAGATTTAAGAGGTATTTTTAGAGCTTTATGGGTGAATGTAAGAACAGGTAGGCTTATTGAAGGTGGATCAACGATAACTCAGCAATTAGCTCGAGATTTGTTTAACCTTACCCTGGAAAAAACCTGGGAAAGGAAAATCAAGGAAATTATTATAGCCCTTCAACTGGAGAGAGAATACTCTAAAGATGAAATTCTGGAAATGTATTTAAACATTTGCTTCCTGGGCGAAGGTAACTATGGTGTGGAGGCGGCCTCTCGTTATTATTTCGGAAAGTCATCCAAAGATTTAACTTTAGCTGAGTCAGCTATGATAGCAGGTATCTTTACTGCCCCTTCAAAATTAAACCCCAAAGCTAACTATGAAGGAGCAAAAAGTAGAATGATGGTTGTGCTTAATAGAATGCTTAAAAATAAGGCAATATCTGACGAAGAATATAAGCAAGCCGTTGAAAATCCTCCCTCGGTCAAGTCCCTGGAGGAAACATTTACTTCCTCTGTTCAATATTTCACTGACTATGTAAAAGAATACCTGCAAAAATTACTACCCCGAGATGTTTTATTTGGTGGAGGATTGAAGATTTACACTACTCTAAACCACGAAGTTCAGGTAAATTTAGAAAAAGCGTTAAACAGTCAGTTAGAAAATCTGGTTAAAGAAAAAACCCTAAAAGAATATAAGGATGAAAAAGATGTACGACAGCCCCAGGGAGCTTTAATAGCTATAAACCCGCAAACGGGAGAAATATTAGGAATGGTTGGAGGGAGGAATTATAAAGAAACACCTTTAAATCGTGTTTTTTCTTTAAGACAACCCGGGTCAACTTTTAAGGCTTTTGTATATGCCGCAGCGATAGAATCAAAACTGGTTACACCTCTAACCATCCTCGATTCAGAGCCAATAACCCTGGAAACACCAGCAGGTACCTGGACACCTACGGAGTATGTACGAATTGAAGGAAAGAATTTTTATGGTCCTATGGATATCAGGGATGCATTAGTCCGTTCATCTAACATCGTAGCTATAAAAGTAGCTTTAGCCAGAGGATTAGCAGATATAATCTCTTATGCCCAAAGAATGGGGATTAACTCAAAATTAGAAGAGGTATACTCTCTTCCTATAGGTAGCAATGATGTTACTCTATTCGAATTATCTTTTGCTTATTCCTCGTTAGCAAATGGTGGTTATAAAGTTGAGCCATTACCTGTTAAAATGGTCACAACTGCAAAAGGGGTTATAGTTAAGGAATTCACCACGGTTAAATCCAAAGTATTAAGTGAAGAAGCAGCTTATATTCTTACTGATATTTTTAAAGATGTGGCAAAAAAAGAATTACGGGGTGGGCTGAAGGTAAATTTCCCTTCAGCTGGAAAGACAGGAACCAGCGATAAACATAGAGATGCCTGGTTTATTGGATACTCACCTAATTTGTTAGTAGGCGTGTGGACTGGTATGGACAATGAGATAACTGGAGCTAATATGGTCTACAATTCCGGATTGTTTGCTCAAAAGATATGGCAACATGCTGTAGTACCTTACTTATCGGGTAGGGAAGTGTTAGATTTTACCAAACCACCAGGGGTGGAAGAATTATTTATCTGCAACATATCAAAGATGCTTGCTACTCCCTCCTGTCCTGCAAACCATATTAGAAGAGAAGTATTTTTTCCTTCATCCTCGCCAAAACAATATTGTAATAAGCACTGATTTTAACGATTGAAAGAAACCAGGGTAACCCCATCCCCTTCATCAGGGTCAGCTAAGTAGTGTGAAATATAAGGATGTTTTTTCAGGTAGTCCCTGACTAACCTTTTTAATATACCTTTACCAATTCCATGAATTATTCTTACTTGCTTATAATTTGAAAGGTAGGATTGCTCAATATACTGGTCAAGTAAAATAAGGGCTTCTTCCCCTCTCATACCGTGCAGATCTATTATTGGGGGGATGTTTTGGTAAGTAACCATGGATGTGTAACTCTTATCTTCTAATCTTTCTTTGTTCTTTGAGGGATTGGTTCTTACTTTAATTAATTTGACAGGAATTTCTGTGTTAAGTGACCCAATTTGTATCAGAGCGGTTTTTTTTGGTGAAAATATTTTTAAAACTGTCCCAAATTTTCCCAGTGTTTCTACAAAAACCTCATCTCCAGGAGATAATTCTTCAGGAGTTTTTAAATCCTGAGGTTTAACTGCCTCCTGTTCTCTGGATTGGAGAGTATTTAAAAAAGATTCAGCTCGTTCTTTTTGTTCCTGGTATATTTTTTGAGCAACTTTTAAAGATATTTTCTGATCACTTAAACTCTTAAGAGCCTCTTTCATCGAGGTTAATGCTTTTTCTATCTCTTCTTTGCCTTCTAATCTGATTTCTGAAAGAATCTTTTGTTTTTTTGATTTTAGCTCTTTTGTCAGGTTATTATAATAGGCTATAGTTTCCTCTGATTTAGATGACAAGAGGTCATATTCTTTTCGCTTTGCTTCGTAAGATAACCTGGCTTTTTCAAGGCTTTTGACCAACTCAGAAAACTCTTTCTGACTTTCTGGTAAATATGAATTTGCCTGAGCTATTATAGTCTCAGGGATTCCCAGGTTAGAGGCAATAAAAAGTGCATAACTTCTACCAGGAACACCTATTATTAACCTGTAGGTTGGTTTTAATGATTCCAGATTAAACTCCATAGAACCATTAGCAGCAAGAGGAAAGCTATAGGGGAATGTTTTCAGGTTTCCATGGTGTGTAGAAATAATTAAAAGAGGCTTTAAAGAATGAATATAGGTTGTTATGGAATAGGCTAAAGATGAACCTTCTTGTGGATCAGTTCCAGCACCTAATTCATCAAGTATTACCAGTGAAGTGTCGTCAATATCTTTGATAAAAGAGCTAATATTTCCTATGTGGGAAGAAAAAGTGCTCATATTTTGAGTGATTGATTGCTCATCGCCTATATCAGCAAATATTTTAGGAAATACCCCAAAAGTTGCTTTAAAAACCGGGATGGGAAACCCACTTTGAACGAGAAGTGTAAAAAGCCCTACCATTTTTAAAGTGACTGTTTTACCTCCGGTGTTAGGTCCAGTAATAATCAAGGTGCGATAAGAAGTACCTATCTCAATATCAACAGGCACTACCTCCACATTTAAAAGAGGGTGCTTCCCTCCGATTATTTCAATCTTTTTATCTTTTACCAGTTCTGGTATAACTCCCCTGAACGATGCTCCAAAAAGGGCGCGAGCAAATAAGGATTCCAGGTATATAGTGGTCTGAAGCAGGTTTTCCAGGTCAGGTAAATGAGATTTCAATTTCTCTGAAAAATCTTTTAATATACGCTTTATCTCTTCTATTTCTTTTTTTTCTAAAGTTACAATTTCATTACTAAGTGGTATAGTAGCTAAGGGTTCCATGAATACGGTTGACCCGCTTGAAGAGACATCATGAACAATTCCCGGAAAACTATTTTTAAAATCGCTTTTAACAGGAACTACCCAGCGACCGTTTCTCTCAGTTATGTAGGAATCCTGGAGTAAAGCTTTGTAATTGGAGCTATTTACTATTCCTTCAATTGCTGATCTTAACCTTTCCTTGAGTATAAGTATTCTCTTCCTTATGGTTTTTAGTTCAGCAGAGGCGTTATCCAGCACAGTTCCATCTTCAGCAATAGAATCCATGATGTTTCTGGTTAAATCTGGAAAATCTGCAATTGATCTGATAATTTTATTCAAGTAAGGATAACTTACACGATTTTTCATGATTTGTTGGAAATTGCTAATTATTTGCAGGTTGTTAGCAATATTCCATATTTCTATCGGGGATAAAATCCCGCTATGCACAAGCATCTTTAAAGGTTCTTTAATGCTTTTCAGTCCTCTTAGAGGATGACTGTTATTGTTAAGGAAACTCATAGCGTCACCTGTTTCCAGGAGAAGCTTTTCGACATCTGCGAAATCTGTGTAAGGTTTGATGTTTAGAATAAAATTCTTACCTTCTTCGGTGAGGGAGTATTCCTTAACTTTCTCTAAAATAGAATAATATTCAAAGGTTTTAAGCGTATGTTGATTCATGGATGATGGCCTTAAGTTCTTTTAAATTATAAGTGTTCAGAATATTATGCTTTGGCATACAGGACCTTTTAAGCATGGCAACCCCGTATTTAAGGTAGTTAAGTTCTACAGGGTTATGAGCATCAGTTCCCAGAAACACTTTACCTCCTACAGCTTTAACTTTACGGATGTTATCCACATCCAGGTCTAAGCGAAAAGGTTGAGAGTTAACTTCCAGGTACTTATTGTGCTTAGCAGCTTCTTTAATTATGTAATCTATATCCAGCTGGTAGGGCAATCTTTCTTTTAAAATTCTTCCAGTAGGGTGGGCAATACCTTTAATATTGGGGTTTCTAATTGCTTTGACGATTCTTTCTGTCATTTTATCCTTATCCAGGGAAAAGTTAGAGTGAATTGCACCTATTGGCCAATCCATATGTTTCAATAGATTTTCTTCTATATCGAGGTTTCCATCCTTAAGAATATCTATTTCGCCACCCCATAGCAGGTAAGTTCCCTGATTTTTAGTGTTTATAGAATCAATTTCTTTTCTTAGTTCTAAATATTCATTTTCGTCTAAGCCACCAGCGATCTTTAAGGATTTACTATGGTCAGTTATAGCAATATACTCATATCCAAGAGCTGAGGCTATTTTGTGAATTTCTTCTAAAGACTGAGCACCATCACTCCAGGTAGAATGAGTTTGAAAATCCCCCTTAATGTCGTTTAAATCAATTAATAAATCTTTTTGGTACTCATTTCTCCAGCTCACATCTCTCAATTCTGGTGGATAGTAGCTTGTTTCTGCCAGGTTGTATAATTCCTCTTCTGATTCTAATGAAAATTTTTTTCCCGATGCCGAATACAAACTATTTTCAGTAAGATTAAATCCTTTTGATGATAATTTTTCTTTTATCCTGAGAAACTCTTCTTTGGGACCTGTATGAAAAAAGAGAGATGGAATAAATGATGATGTCAGGACAACCTTTAATGGTATTGGAGTGTTGATCTCTAAGTATTTAGCTTCAGCATAACTTAAATCTTCAATTATTACGATAGCAGAATTACTTATCAAATCTCCACGACGGAAATCTCCAGCTATTTCATATCTAATAGTATCCAGGTTCATTTTATGAAGGTAATTATAAACAGCATTTTCAATATCTAATGGCAGAAGTAAGTGTTCACTGTTTAACACAAGTTCAATCCCGGATAATAATTTTTTCCTGAGATTCTCAGAAATACCAGGAAGGGGTTCAGAAAAGGTTAAAAGTATGTGTTTGAGATTTTTCAGGTCATAACAATAAAGGTTTTTGTATAAATTATAGGCTGTTCGAGGACCAACCCCGGGAATTTTTAAAAAAGATAATATACCAGGGTTTATTTCTTCTTCTAATTTCTCAAGCAATTGAGATTTGCCTGTTTGGATTATTTCAGTTATTAAGAGATATATTTTTTCGCCGATACCAGCAATAGATTTGATTTGGTTGAGCAGCTCATAGTTTTGGTAATTTGAGTAATTATTAACAATTTCACTGGCAGCTTTCTGATATGCTCTTATTTTAAAGGGGTTTTCTCCCTTCATTTCCAGATAAAGGGCTATTTTCTCTAAAATTCGAGAAACTTCAAAACCCGTTGTCAAATATTTCCTCTGAGTTCTCCGCCAATTGATTTACAATAATTAATAATTTTGTCTATCTCTTCTTTTACCTGAGTATCGGTTAAAGTACTATTTATACTTCTAAAAGTAAAGGAAAAGGTATAAGAGGTTTTATTTCCATCATTAAAGTTAGTGAATAAATCAATAAGATTGAAGTTCTCCAGGTGTTTTATGTTTATGGATTCAATTTTTTCCCGAATACTTCTATAGTTTACTTCTGGAGGAAAGGTAAGTGAAAGATGCCATTCCACAGAAGGATAACGAGAAGGCTCATAATAAGAGGTAAAAATATTTTTTTCTGGCTGACATGAAAAATCTATGAACATTTCAGCTAAAAATAATTTTTCTACCTGAGGTTTAAGTTCAACTATAAAGAGGGGATTAATTTCTCCTAAATAGCCGATTTGTTTTCCATCTTTTATAATGAGTGCTCTACGGAAAGGGTGAAAAAAATCATAAGATTTCATATTAATTTGGTCAGGTGTTTTATCGTCTATCTGTATTTTTAGGTCGAACTCCTCTGAAATACGGTTTATAACCCCACTCAGGTAATAAAAATCGGGTTTAATATTCGCCTTCAACCAGTTTGCAGAAAAAAGCTCTCCGGTAAATAAAAACGCTAAAGAACTTTTTTCAGTTTCGCGATAAACATGACCGATTTCAAAAATGGTTATATTTTTAGTCCCATATCTAATGTTATTTATGGCAGTTTTGAGAATTCCAGGGAGTAGAGAAGACCTGAAAAGAGACATATCTTTACTAAGAGGGTTGATCAGTTTCAAAGGTTGTTCAAATAGGGATATATCTTCATCAGAAACCAAAGAAGAGTTCATAACCTCGGTAAATCCTAAATGTACTAATAAAGACCTTAGGTTATCTTCTAAGGATTTTTTATAGGAGAAAGATACACTGGTAATAGGAGGTAACACTCCGGGAATTTTATTATAACCCGTAATCCTACCAACCTCCTCATAAATGTCTTGAGAGATTTCGAGGTCTCTTCGGTAAGCTGGGGACTTAATAATAAAAGTGTCATTTGATAACTCATAATTTATATTTCTGAGGGAACCCTCTATCTCAGGGATAGTAAGTTCAGTACCCAGAAAATTGTTCACTTCGGTAGCAGAAAAGGTGATAATCTTTTCTGTCTGAAGTGGCTTTTTGAATAAAGTGGTAGTGCCAGATATAACACCGTAACATAATCCTTGAATTAATTCAATGGCTCTGCTCCTGGCTAATTCTGCAAGGTAGGGGTCGAGGTCTCTTTCAAACCTGTAAGAAGCATCAGTTGAAATACTGAGTTTTCTTCTTCCACTCCTGATTATCTCTGGAGAAAAATGGGCTGATTCTAAAAGTATTTTAGAGGTATTTTCCTGTATTCCGCTACCGAGGCCACCGATGATGCCTGCAATCCCAATAGCTTCATGGGCGGTAGCGATTACTAAAATACCATCATCAAGAAGTTTCATTGAATTATCCAGACTCATAAGGTTTTCACCCCAGGATTTACCCCTTCTTACCTGGATAGTATCTTCCTGTATACTTCTGTAGTCAAAAGCATGAAGAGGCTGTCCCAATTCTAACATGACATAATTGGTAATATCTACGAGATTATTTATTGGCCTGAAACCTGATTTAAGCAGTTTTACCTGAATGGAAGAGGGTGAATCTGTAACCTGTAACTCTTCAATTACAGTTGCTGAATAAAATGAGCAATCATTATAGTTTTCTATTTCTAATTTAACCGGTCCTTTAAGTTCAGACGGTTCAGTGTAATTAAAGCATTTTGATAGGGGAATGTTTAAAATTGTAGATAGTTCCCTTGCCATACCGTATATGCTTAATAAATCACTCCTATTGGGAAATACTTTTATCTCCAGGATCACATCGGGTAATGATAGTATGTTTACTATACTATCTTGTTCTGAAACACCCTTGAGAATGAGTATGCCCTCGTGAGACTTAGGGAAATATTCTTCAGGAAAACCCAGTTCTTTTAAAGAAAGAAGCATCCCTTCAGATAAAACTCCAGCGATCTCTTTTGTCTCCAATTCTGCATGGTTGATAATAGAACCAGGTAAAGCCACGGGAATCTTATCACCCTTTTTTATGTTGTGAGCTCCACATACTATCTGTTTGGGGGGAGAATCAGCACCTAAAATTCGTACAGAGGTCAGTAATAGGTTCTGCTTTTTGGGGTGAGGAACGATATCAAGAATTTCACCGATTACAACATTTTTAAACGATAGTTCGAGTTTTATTTCATTTTCAATTTCCAACCCACAAAGTTCAAGGGTTTCTTTTGTTTTATCATTATAGTTAAAGTCAGGTACGAACTCTTTTAGCCAGTTTAAGGAAAATTTCATATTAATCCTCTAAATGAAATTTAAATTGATTTAAGAATCTTAAATCGTTATCTAAAAAGTGACGAATGTGATTAATACCATACATTAACATGCCTATTCGTTCAGGTCCCATTCCAAAAGCAAAGCCTGAATATATTTTGGAATTTATATTTTGCCTTTCTAATACTTCTGGATGAACCATTCCTGCGCCAAGTATTTCCAACCAACCGGTCTGTTTGCAGGTAATACAACCCCTACCTTTACATATTACGCATTTTACAGCTACTTCTGCACCTGGCTCCACAAAAGGGAAGTAAGAAAGAACAAATTTTACCTCTTGATCTCTCCCAAACATAGAACGAGCAAAATACTCCAGGGTTCCTTTTAAATGTGCGAAATTAACTCCTTTGTCTATATATAAAACTTCAATCTGGTAGAAAACGGGAGAATGCGAAGCATCAGGGTTGTCTTTTCTAAAACACCTTCCTGGAGCGATTATTTTAATAGGTGGTCTGTTTGATTCCATAGTTCTAATTTGTACAGGAGAGGTGTGAGTTCTAAGAAGTTTACCATTATTAAGGTAAAAAGTGTCCCACAGGTCTCTGGCTGGGTGGTGGGCGGGCATATTTAAAGCTTCAAAGTTGTAGTACTCTGTTTCAACCTCGGGCCCCTCTACTGTCTCGTATCCTAAACGCTCAAATATATGTACTATTTTGTTAATTATCCGATTGATAATATGCATTCTACCGATATTAATTGGGAATGGAGGAAGGTAAGGGTCGATGGATTCTTTTTTTAATCTTTCTAAGAGGAATGAGGAAGTAATAGCTTCTATTTTCTTATTTACAACAGATTCTAACTCTTCTTTAAGAAGGTTAAGTTCTTCACCTCTTTTTTTTCTTTCTCCTAATGGGAGGTTTTTTAACTCTTTAAGATAACTATTTAAAACACCCTGACGACCCAGGAGATTAATTCGCAATGCTTCCAGTTCGTCCAGGGTGCTTGTTTGTTCAACTTGTTTTTTTATCTTATCAATATCTATCAAAGCTCAAACCTTAATGCCAAGTGCCTCTTTAGATTTTTCAATTAACAATTGGAAAGAGTCTTTATCGTTTAAAGCAATATCTGATAACACCTTTCTATTAATATCAATTTCACATTTCTTCAGTCCTGCTATGAACTGACTGTAAGATATTCCATATTCTCTTACTGCAGCATTAATTCTGGTGATCCAGAGTGAACGAAAATCACCCTTTCTATCTTTTCTGTGAACATAAGCATAAGTAAGTGCTTTAAGTAATGCTTCTTTTGCCAACCTGAATCTTTTGTGTAATCCATGCTGATAACCTTTTGCTAATTTCAATACTTTCTTATGACGACGGCGGGTAGTAAAACCACCTTTAACTCTCATATTAACACCTCCAGTATTAACAAAGAATAAATCTTAAATATTAGGTAAGAGCTTCTCGATATGCTCCTTATAGGTTTCATCCACAACAGTTTTGGATGATAACCTGGCTTTTTGATCTTTTGATTTTTTTCTTAAAAGGTGTGCACCACCCTGGCGTTTTCTAAGCAATTTGCCTGTACCGGTTACTTTGAACCTTTTAAGGGCGCTTTTTCTTGTTTTAATTTTCATAATTTTAACTCCTTTGACTTTTGGGGCTTAGCACCATGACTAATCTTTTACCATCCAATTGGGGTGATCTTTCTACCACACATTTATCCTGTAATTGGTTGGTTATGTTACTTAAAAGAGCAATACCCAAATCTGAATGTGCTATGGCTCTTCCTCTCAGCATAAGAGAAATCTTCACTTTATCTCCATCTGATAAAAAACCCTCAATATGTCTTAGCTTAACTTCCAGGTCATGGTTATTGATGTTGAAATTTCCAAACCTGATTTCTTTAACTTCAATAACCTTCTGTTTTTTCTTTGCTTCTTTTTCTTTCTTATGGAGTTCGTATCTATACCGTCCATAATCCAGAATTTTACATACAGGGGGATCGCTGTTTGGAGACACTTCAACCAGGTCTAAGCCTTTTTGCCTGGCTATCTCAATAGCTTCGCGAGTGGGTACAATTCCTACTTGCTGGCCATTCTCATCGATCAGTCTGACTGCCTGTGCTTTAATGCTTTCATTTAAACCTATGCCTTTTGCGATAAATCTCACCTCCAAATATAAAATGGGAAATATAAGCATAGATACTGCTTTTGCTACCCTTTCAGCATGATACTTCGGGGTGAGAAGCTGTTAGCAGTTTTATATTAAGCCTCTACTTTCCCTTAGGGTATGATTTTATCATCATTTTATTAGTAAGTCAATGCT